>DALYGT010000075.1:0-6570 GCA_031971375.1 Burkholderiales bacterium
CGACCTCGATGCCAAGACCGCCAAACTCGCCTTGGGTGCCTGCCTGCAGCTCCTTGAAGCTGTCCGGGTCGAGATACGCCGAGTGCGGGTCGAGGCCGGAGAGCATGCCGTTGATCGCCTCGTTGATCAGCTTCTTGTCGTCGACCGGCTCGACGTAGTCACTCTTGATGCGGCCGAAGACCTCGGTGAACGCGCGCAGCTCGTCGATCGGCAGCGGGGTCGGGGCCGTCTTGTTGGCTTCCGCCGAGAAGTTGAGGCTGAGCATGACGCCAACGATGGCGCCGAGGGCCAGCAGCCCCAGTTGGGAGATGCGGTCACGCATTGTGTTGAGTCTCCGGTTGAATAGCCGGCGAGGCCGGTGTCGCCATTCTATGGCAGTCAGTTGCAGGGCTTTGAGGGCCTCTTGTGCAGAAGGTTGCAGCGCGATGCATCGGCGTCGAGCAGCGCTTCATCGACCGACCCACGCCAGAGGGTCGAGCGGCGTGCCTGCCTGACGCAGCTCGAAGTAGAGCGCACTGCCTTCGCCGCCGCCGGAACTGCCGACGCGCGCCACCGCCTCGCCCGAGTTCACCGTCTCGCCCGGCTGCTTGAGCAGGCTCTCGTTGTTGCCATACAGGCTCATGTAGCCGTCGCCGTGATCGATGATGATGATGTTCCCGAAGCCGCGCAGCCAATCGGCGTAGGCCACCCGGCCCGGCGCCACCGCGAGCACTGTCGCGCCGGCCTCGGCGCGGATCAGCAACCCCTTCCACGCCAGACCGGTGTCGGCGCGCGGGCTGCCGAAGCGGTTGGTCACCTCGCCGCGCACCGGCAGTCGCAGGCGCCCGCGCAGCGCCGCGAAGTCGCCTTTGAAGCCACGCTCCGGCAGCGCCTCGTTGCTGATCGGCGGTGGGGTGGGTGAGCCCGGTGCGGCCGTCGGCGGCCGCGGGCGCGGCGGCGGGGGCTTGAGTGCTGCCAGCCGTTCGAGCAGCTGGGTCAGGCGCGTCTCGTCGCGCTTGAGTGTCTCGATCTGCTTGCGCCGCGAGTCGATGTCTTTGCCGAGCCGCGCCAGCGTCTGCGCATGCTGCGCTTTCTGCTTCTCGAGTTTCTTGGCCTCGGCCTGATGCTCGCGTTGCACCGATTGCAACTCGACCCGCCTCTGGTCGATGTCCTCACGCAATTCGGCCAGGCGTTGCAGCTGCCCCTGCAGCCGTTCGATCTCCTTCTTGCGCGCTTCGACGATTCGCCGGTAGGCGAGGACGTCGCGCTGCATCTCGGCCGGGTCGCCGCCGCCGAGCAGGATGCGCAGCGAGTCGTCGTCGCCGCGCAGGTATTGCTGCTGCAACAGCCCCGAGATCCGCACCCGCTGGGCGTCGATGCGGTCTTGCGTGGTGTCGGCGTCGCGCCCGAGCTCGTCGAGCCGGCGGTTGATGCGCTGGCGCTCGCCCTCGAGCTGGTGCAGTCGCCGTTGGGTCGACGAGATCGCCTGCTCCGACTCGCGCAGCGCATCGGTCACTTCGGCGCGGTTGCCCTCGGCCTCCTCGAGTGAGCGCTGCAGGGACTGGATCTGTTTGCGCACCGCGGCCAAGTCCTCCTTGGCAGCGGCCGGCTTGGGCGGCGCTTCGGCGGCGGTCAGCGGTAGCGGTGCGAGCCATACGGCCACGGCGGTCAACACGCACAAGGCGCTGCGCAAGGCCGATCCGGTGGCTGCAGGCATGGCCTTAGCGGCTGCTCCAGGGCACGGCCGACTCGAAATCGACCAGCGGCCGCCCGGTCATCTCGCGCGGCTGCGGCAGGCCCATCATGGCGAGCAGGGTCGGCGCGATGTCGGCCAGCTTGCCGCCGTCGATCATCCTTGCCGGGCGGCCCATGTAGACCAACGGTACCGGGTTGAGCGTATGCGCCGTGTGCGGTTGGCCCGAATCGCGGTCGAACATCTCCTCGGCGTTGCCATGGTCGGCGGTCAACAGCACCTCGCCGCCGCAGGCCAGCATGGTCGGGATGACACGGGCGAGGCAGGCGTCCAGCGTCTCCACCGCGCGCACCGCAGCGTCCAGGTTGCCGGTGTGGCCGACCATGTCGCCATTCGCATAGTTGCAGACGAGGAGCTGATAGCGCCGCGACTCGATGGCATCGACCAGCGCCTCGGTCACCGCAGCAGCGCTCATCTCCGGTTGCAGGTCATATGTGTCCACTTGCGGGCTCGGCACCAGTTGCCGGACCTCGTTGGCGAACGGCTGCTCGTTGCCGCCATTGAAGAAGTAGGTCACGTGCGCGTACTTCTCGGTCTCGGCGATGCGGAACTGCGCGAGGCCGAGCGATGCGATGTATTCGCCGAGTCCGTTGCTGAGCGTCTGCGGCGGGTAGGCCACCGGCAGGTCGAGCGACTCGTCGTAGCGCGTCATGCAGACGAAGCGGCCGAGGCTGGGTTGGTCGGGGCGCTCGAATTCGGCGAAGTCAGGCGTGGCCAGCGCGCGGGTCAACTCGCGGGCGCGGTCCGAGCGGAAGTTGAGGAACACCACCACGTCGCCGTCCTGCATGCGCACCGGGCGGCCATCCGGCTGCGCGATCACGGTCGGCTGCACGAACTCGTCGGTCTCCCCGCGGGCATAGGCGGCATCGAGCGCTTCGGTGGCGCTGGCAGCGGAGAAATCGCCCTCGCCGCGCACCATCAAACGCCAGGCGCGTTCGACCCGCTTCCAGCGCCGGTCGCGGTCCATCGCGAAGTAGCGGCCGACCAGCGACGCGACGCGACCATGGCCGGTCTGCCGGCAGAACGCCTCAAGCCGGTCGAGGTACAGATGCGCGCTTTGCGGCGGTGTGTCGCGGCCGTCGGCGATGGCATGCACGAACAGCCGCTCGACACCTCGCGCCGCGGCCAGCCGCAACATCGCCTGCATGTGCTTCTCGCTGGCGTGCACGCCGCCATCCGAGACCAGCCCGACGAGGTGCAGCGCGCGGCCGTTCTGCGCGGCTTTGGCCAGTGCCTCGGCGAACACCGGGTTGCGGTCGAAGGCACCGGTCGCGATCTCGTGATCGATGCGCGTCACGTCCTGGTAGACGATGCGGCCTGATCCGATATTCATGTGGCCGACCTCGCTGTTGCCCATCTGGCCGGCCGGCAGGCCGACGTGGCCTTCGGACGCATCGATGCGGGTGTGTGGCCAGGTCCCGAACAGGCGGTCGAGGTAGGGCGTCCGGGCCAGCGCGACGGCGTTGTGCTCGCGCGCCTCGCGACAGCCGAAGCCGTCGAGGATGAGGAGCAGGACCGGAGTGATGCTGCTGCGGGGGATGGCGGGCCTTTCCGGTATCATCGGCTGCAAGCGGTTCTGGCGCGGCGATCCGTGGGGTGCTGGCGTGTGCAAATCACCCGCCCGATGGTACCACCGGAGTCTCGCCTCTCCTTGCTGCAGCCATTCCTCGGGTAGCCATGCAATTCATCATCGACAACTGGATGCTGGTCAGCATCGCGCTGCTGTCCGGCGGCGCCCTGCTGTGGGACCTCCTCGGCGAGCGCCTCGCGGGCCTGCCACGCCTGTCACCGGCGCAGGCGGTGCAGTTCATCAACCGCGACAACGCCGCCGTGGTCGACCTGCGCAGCACCGAGGTGTTCGCGCGTGGCCACATTGCCGGCGCTGTCAACCTGCCCGCCGCCCAGCTGGGTGAGGCCGCCAGCCGCCTCGCCAAGGTCTCCGGCCGGCCGCTGCTGCTGGTCTGCGATGGCGCAGCGACGGCTGCTGCGGCAGCCCGTCATCTCCGCGGGCTGGGCCACGAGCGCCTTCAGTTGCTCTCCGGGGGTATGGACGCATGGCGTCAGGCCAGCCTGCCGGTGCGCGCGTGAGCGCTGCGCCGGTGGTCATGTACACGACGGCGAGCTGCCCCTATTGCGTCCGCGCCGAGCAACTGCTTCGAGCGCGGGGTGTGGCCGCGATCGACTTCGTGCGGGTCGACCTCGAACCCGAGCGCCGCGTCGAGATGATGTCGCGCACCGGGCGCCGCACCGTGCCGCAGATCTACATCGGCGACACCCACGTTGGCGGCTACGACGACCTTCGGGCGCTCGACGTCGCCGGGCGGCTGCTGCCGCTGTTAGGTGCCGCACCCGGCTGACGCGCGAGGGGCGGCGCGCGGCCGTGCCCTCGCCAGCGGTCGCGTCACCGGACACGCCGGGCCGGCGTGACGGCATCGTCGAAGCGCGGGGCATCGGCTACAATCCCGCGGTTCGAGTCGTCCCCTAATAACTTTTAACGCTGCCGCCAGCGCGGTATCCCGGAGCATCACTATGGCTGAACAGAACACTCCCGCAGAAGAGCAGAACGCAGGCGCCACCGGCCCGCAGTTCGCGATCGAGAAGCTCTACGTCAAGGACCTCTCGCTCGAGGTGCCCAACGCACCGCAGATCTTCCTTGACCGTCAGCCGCCGCAGATCGCCATCGAGCTGCAGACCAATGTCAACTCGCTCGGCGACAACATGTACGACGTCGGCCTCAAGGTCACCGTGACCGCTACTGCGGCCGACAAGACGGTGTTCCTGGTCGAAGTCACCCAGGCCGGCGTGTTCGGTGTGACCGGTGTCCCCGAAGAGCAGCTGCAGCCGATCCTGATGATCGCCTGCCCGAACATCCTGTTCCCCTACGCCCGCGAGACCATCTCGACCACGGTGACGCGCGCTGGCTTCCTGCCGGTGCTGCTCAACCCGGTCAACTTTGAGGCGCTGTTCGCCCAGCAGCAACAGGCGCAGCAGCAACAACAGGTCCAGTAAGGACCTGCGGGGGCGGCACGATGTCGTCCCCTTGCCTGTGGTCCTGATGCCCGCCACGTCTGAGCCGGCAGCCGACCCTGCCTGGACGGCTCGGTCGCTTTCTGATCGCGCGGTTTCGACGGGGGAGTGCAGGCCTTGACTGGCTCTGCTCGTTCCGGCCCGGCGTGGGCGGTGCTCGGTGGCGGCGCATGGGGCACGGCCATGGCCGTTGCGCTCTCTGCGCACGGTCCGGTGCGGCTCTGGTGCCGCGACCCGGCGCAGGCCGGCATCATCGAGTCATCCCGCGAGAACGCGCGCCTCCTGCCCGGGGTCACGCTGCCGTCAGCTGTTTTCATTTCGTCGGATCTGGCCGCGGCCGTCGCTGGCGCGCCGCGCATCGCGCTTGCGGTGCCGGTCAACGCCGTGCGTGAGACCTGCCGGCGTCTGCGGGATACCGCGGTGGCTGCTGCGCTGGGTCCTGGCACGCCGGTGTTCCTGTTGTGCAAAGGCTTTGAACTGGCCACTGGTGAATTGCCGCACCGTGTGGTCGAGGCCGAACTGCCGGGGCACCCGGTGTTTGTTATCTCCGGCCCGAGTTTCGCTGCCGAGGTCGGGCGCGGTTTGCCCACGGCTGTCGCGCTGGCTGGCGCCACGCTCGACGCAGCGCGCGCGCAGATCGAATCGGTCCACACGAGCCGGCTGCGCGTCTACGCCAGCGACGACCGCATCGGTGCCGAGGTCGGCGGCGCACTCAAAAACGTCATCGCCATCGCTGCCGGCATCAGCGATGCGCTCGGCTTTGGCCACAACGCCCGCGCTGCGCTGGTGACGCGCGGCCTCGCCGAGATCGCCCGCCTTGGCGTCGCGCTCGGCGGTCAGGCGCAGACCTTCTATGGGCTGGCCGGGCTCGGGGATCTGGTGCTCACCACCACCTCGGACCTGTCACGCAACCGCCGTCTCGGGCTCGCGGTCGGTCGCGGCGACAGTCTGGAGGCGGCGGCCGAGGCGCTCGGGCAGGTCGCCGAGGGCGTCAAGACGGCGCAGGCGGTGGCGCGACTCGGTCGCGAGATGGGTGTCGAACTGCCGATCACCGAGGCGGTGCACGGTGTCTTGTTCGAGGGCGTGTCGGCGCAACAGGCGGTGGCGGCTTTGCTGGCGAGGGAGCCCCGCGCGGAGTTTCAGTAAGTAGCCGCCTTAGTTACCGCTGGCCTGAGACCCCATACCAGATCTGAGAACCGAGACAGGGCTGGGCGCTGTACTACATTCCACCAGCGAAGCCCAACTGCCGCCAGGCCTCATAGACCAGCACCGCGCCAGCGTTGGACAGGTTGAGGCTGCGCTGACCTGGCCGCATCGGGATGCGGATGCGCCGCTCCGCGGCAAACTCGTCCAGCAGCCACTCGGGCAGTCCACGCGACTCCGGGCCGAGCAAAAAAGCATCGCCCTCGGCGTAAGCCACCACGTCGTGCCGCAGCGAGTTTCGGGTGCTGGTGGCAAACACCCGCGCCTCGCCGAGTACGGCGCGGCAGGACGGCCAGTCGGTGTGGACCTTGAGCGTCGACCACTCGTGGTAGTCGAGGCCGGCGCGCTTGAGGTCGCGGTCGTCGAGCCGGAAGCCGAGCGGCTCGACCAGATGCAGTTGCGTGCCGGTATTGGCGCAGAGCCGGATCAGGTTGCCGGTGTTGGGCGGGATCTCGGGCTCGAACAGGATCAGGTGGAACATGGACCGATGGTACCTCCGGCACCGGGCGTCGCCGGGGGGCATCGTCAAGTGACCGGCTCAGTCGCTCGCCCGCGCCATGGCGACAGCCGTGACCTCGACCGCGCCGGCCGCGCGGGCAGCCGCAGCC
>DALYGT010000076.1:0-6569 GCA_031971375.1 Burkholderiales bacterium
GCCGGCCGAGACTGCTGCCGCGAGCGCGACGGCCACCCAGGCCCCCGCCAACCGCGCTTCGGCGCCGACGCCCGCCGCTGCGGCGGCGCCGTCGATCAAGACCTCGACCACCGGCCAGCGCAAGAAGGTCAGCCTCGCCCTGCAGGGCGGCGGTGCCCACGGTGCCTTTGCCTGGGGCGTGATGGACAAGATCCTCGAAGACGGCCGTCTCGAGATCGAAGGCTTGTCGGGCACCAGTGCCGGGTCGATGAACGCTGCGGTGGCGGCCTACGGCCTGATCAAGGGTCCGGACGGCGCCCGCGAGGCGCTGCACCAGTTCTGGCACTCGATCAGCAAGGCCGGTGAGCGCTACAGCCCGCTGCAGCAGACGCCTTGGGAGAAGTTCTTTCACGGTTGGAAGATCGAGCACTCGATGGCCAACCAGATGTTCAAGTTCATGTCGCACACGCTGTCGCCGTACCAGATCAACCCGCAGAACTTCAACCCGCTCAAGGACGTGTTGGAGTCGGTGGTCGATTTCGAGGAGCTTGAGCGGCACAGCAAGACCAAGCTGTTCATCACCGCGACCAATGTGCGCACCGGCAAGGCCCGCGTGTTCGATGCGCCCGAGGTGACGGCGCAAGTCTGTCTGGCCTCGGCCTGCCTGCCGTATCTCTTTCAGGCCGTCGAGATCGAGGGTGAGCACTACTGGGATGGCGGCTTCATGGGCAACCCGGTGCTCTACCCGCTGTTCTATCACACCGAATCGCGCGACGTGATCATCGTCCACATCAACCCGATCGAGCGCCCGGGCCCGCCCACCGCCATCGAGGACATCTTCAACCGCATCAACGAGATCAGCTTCAACACCAGCCTGATCAAGGAGTTGCGCGCAGTGGCGTTTGTCCAGAAGATGATGGACGAAGGCTGGATCAAGGACGAATACCGCAACCGCATGAAGTACGTGCTGATGCACTCGATCCGCGCCGACAACGCGATGAGCGACCTGTCCGTCACCACCAAGTTCGCGTGGCAATGGGAGTTCCTGACCATGCTCCGCGACCGCGGGCGTGCCTACGCGCAGCAGTGGCTTTCCGAGAATTACGACCATGTGGGTGTCCGCTCGTCGGTCAACATCCACAAGGAATTTCTGTAACCGCAGTCCTATCGTCTCCAGGGAGAACACCATGAATGTCGATGAGATCCTCAAGCTGCCGTCCATGCCGGCTGCGAGCCCGAGCTACCCGATGGGTCCGTACCGCTTCATCAACCGCGAGTACATGATCATCACCTACGAGACCTGCAAGGACGCCCTGCGCCACGCGGTCCCGGAACCGCTCGAGCCGAATCCGGACGGTCTGGTGCTCTACGAGTGGATCAAGATGCCGGACAGCTCGGGCTTTGGTGACTACACCGAGTCGGGCGTGGTGATCCCCTGTCTGTACAAGGGCGAGCCGATCAATTTCACTGCGCAGATGTACCTCGACGACGAGCCCCCCATCAGTGGCGGCCGTGAGGTGTGGGGCTTCCCCAAGAAGTACGCTCACCCCAAGCTCGAGGTGGTCGCCGACACCCTGACCGGTACGCTGCACTACGCCGGCCAGATGGTGGCGATGGGCACCATGGCGTTCAAGCACCGTGAGAGCGAGGGCGGCGTCGAGGCGATGGCCAAGGCCATGACCAAGACCCAGTGCAACCTCAAGCTCATCCCGGACGTCGACGGCACGCCCAAGATCGCGCAGCTGGTGGCCTACAACCTCACCAACATCACCATCAAGGGCAGCTGGGTGGGCGATGCGCGTCTGCATCTGATCCCGCACGTCAACGCCCCGGTGGCCGACCTGCCGGTCAAGCGCATCATCGGCGGCAAGCACTTCCTGGGTGACATCACGCTGCCGCACGGCCGCGTGCTGCACGACTACCTGGCCTGATCCGGCCAGCACGGTTGCGAACGCGAGCGAGGTCCGCGAGGGCCTCGCTCGTGTCGCGTCCATACCTTGGTGACTGAGCGACGATGAGCGGCCAAGACCCTCGACTGCCGATGCGAGCCGGCGCTTTTTTGCGTGCGCTGGTCGTGCTCTATCTGGCGGGCACACTGGCGGCTGTGGCCGTCGTGATGCTCTTGATGTACGCCGGCCTGAACATGAGTGGTGAGCAGTGGCTCCTGTTCTTCATGGCGCTGCCAGCCGCTGTCACGGTGTTTGTCGGCCCGGACCTCTACCTGATCCACCGCCATGCCAAGCCGATCATCGCTGCGCTGCGTGTCCTCGAGACGGGTCAACAAGCCTCTGCGCGCCTGATCGACACCGCCTCGGCGGCACTCCTGAACCTCCCGTTCAACTCCTTTTTGCGCATCACCTTCGTGCACGGCCCACTGGCTGCGTTGTCGATGGTGATCGTGCTGAAAGGGTTCAACTTCACCCTGGACGGCGGGTTCGTGGAGTGGCAGATCTGGACCATGGCGGCCTGCATCCTGTTCTTTGCGGCCCCGACCCACGCCATCGTCGAGTACTTCGGCCTCAACCGACTGGTCGAGCGGGTGCTCACCCGACTCAACGATTTCCGTCTCGACGAGGACGCCCAGGTCCACGAGTTGCCCAAGCTGATCGCGGTCCGCCTGCGCGACAAGCTGCTCTACCTCTCGCTGTTCGTGGCGGCCATCCCGCTGGTGTTCTTTGCCGGCTCGACGATGGTCAAGGTCAACATCCTGCTCGAGGAGCTGGGTGTTCAGGTCACCAACGAGCAGATGTTGCCGCTTTGGATATGGCTGGGCGGGGTCGCTGCGGTGACCGGCATCGCCGGGTTGGCGATGGCGGTGCTTACGGCGGCGGATGTCTCGCGTGCCGCCGGCAACATGATCGAGGCGATGCACCGGGTCGAAAAAGGTGACCTCGACACCAAGCTGCAGGTGACTACCACCGACGAATACGCGGACCTCTACACCGGCTTCAACAAGATGGTCGACAGCCTCCGTGAGGAGGTCCACATGCTCGAGATCACCCACGAACTCGCTGGCGAGATCGAGATCGACGTCCTTATCACGCGCATCATGAAGGCGGCCAGCAAACTGCTGAACGCAGACCGCGGAACGCTCCTGCTCATCGACGAGAAAGCCGGACAACTCTGGTCGCGCTTTGCTGAAGGGCTCGAGATCAAGGAGATCCGCATGCCGGCGGATTCCGGCATCGCCGGTGCCGTGTTCACCACCGGCGCGACAGTCAATATCGCCGATGCTTACCTCGATTCGCGCTTCAACCAGGCGGTCGACCGCGCCACGGGCTACCGCACGCGAAGCATCCTGGCCATGCCGGTGGTCGGCAAGAAAGGCCAGCGCATCGGTGTGGTCGAGGTTCTCAACAAGTTCGACGGTCCTTTTACCGCCAAGGACGAGATCCGGCTGCGCGCCTTCGCCGCCGAGATCGGCATCTCGCTCGACAACAGCCGTTTGTTTGACGAGGTGCGGCAGGTCAGCAACTACAACGAGTCGATCCTCAAGAGTACGTCGAACGGCCTGATCACCATCAACGACGAGGGCCGCGTCGCCTCGATCAACCAGGCGGGCCTCGAGTTGCTCGGCATCGCCGAGGGCACGCTGGTGGGCGACTCGGTCTGCCAGACCATCGACGGCAGTCTGGGCCAACAGAACCCGTGGCTGTTCGAAGCCCTGACCAAGGCGCGCGACACGCAGAACCGGCAGCTCAACATCGACCATGTGCTGCGCTGGTTCGACACCGAGAAGTCGGTCAACTCGGTGGCGACACCCCTGATCGGGCTCGAGGGCGAGACCATCGGTACCATGCTGGTGCTCGAAGACATCACCTCCGAGAAGCGCGTCAAGACCACCATGGCGCGCTACATGAGCCAGGAGGTGGCTGATCAGCTGCTGGCCGGTGGCGAGGACCAGCTCGGCGGCAAGGACCAGGAGATCGCCATCCTGTTCTCGGACATCCGCAGCTTCACCACGCTATCGGAGGCGCTCGGCGCCCGCGGCACGGTGAACATGCTCAACTCGTACTTTGGCGAGATGGTCGACGTGATCTTCCGCCACAAGGGCATCCTCGACAAGTACATCGGCGACGCGATCATGGCGCTGTTCGGGGCGCCGTTCCAGGCCGAGGACGACGCCGACCGCGCGGTGCTCACTGCGCAGGGCATGCTGATCGAGCTCGAGCGGCTCAACGCGCGCCGCGCCGAGGAGGGGCTGATGGCCATCCATATCGGTGTGGGTATCGCCATGGGCCGGGTGATCGTCGGCAACATCGGTTCGCCCAAGCGCATGGAATACACGGTGATCGGTGACAGCGTGAACCTTGCGTCGAGACTGGAGGGCGCGACCAAGTACTACGGTGCCGGCATCCTCATCAGCGAGTCGCTGGCGACGCGCATGAAGACACCGGTCTTGATGCGTGAGACCGACCAGTTGCGCGTCAAGGGCAAGCTCGAGCCGGTGACCATCTTCGAGGTGGCGGGGCACCTGCAGGGTGCGGCCCGCGCAGCGTTCCAAGACTCGATCGGCGACCACGAAGCGGGCCTTGCGGCCTACCGCGGTCAGCAGTGGGACCGCGCTGAGGCGGCGTTCCGCAGCGTGGTCGAGCGGCGTGGTGGCCACGACAAGACGGCCGAGCTCTACCTGGAGCGCATCGCCACCTTGCGTGAGAACCCGCCGCCCGCCGACTGGGACGGCGTGTGGACGATGACCGAGAAGTGAGGTGCCGGATAGCCCGGCACCCGGGTCCTGGTAGATCCGGCTCCTAGTAGATCCGACGCAGCGCGATGCCGAGGAAGTGCGCCTCGGGATTGCCGGTGGCGCGAGTGGTTGCGAGAGAGGGCGTGTTGGGATCGGGGCGGTTGATGTCGACGGTCTCCCACTTGATGAACTGATAGGCCACGTCGGCTGCCCAGCCCGGCTTGAAGGCCCACGATGCGCCGACGCTGAAAAGATGGCGGTTGGCGTCCGGGACGGCGACGCTGCGCGTGGTGTCGGTGGTCGGTGTCTGCTCGAACATGTAGCCAGCGCGTACCGTCCATGCAGGGTCGAGCTTGTATTCGGCACCGATCGCGCCGGACCAGGCGTCGCGGTATTTCTCGGGGCGGACCAGATCGGGACCGCCACTCAACTTGAAGCGCAGTTCATCGAAGTGCGACCACTCGAACCAGCGCACCTCGGCCAGCAGTTGCAAGGCGTCGGTGGTTTGCCACGCTGCAGCGGCAGCGAGGCTGCCCGGGTACTTGATGGCGACCGAGACCGGGAAGGTCTGGTTGAGGCCGGCCAGGGGACCGGTGAGGTTCGCCCCCTTGAGCGTGCCCTCGACGTTGTTGTCGATCGATGAGCGGTAGTGCAGGCCGAACTGCCAGTCTTGCACGGGACGATAGTGCAGGCCGACGTTGAAGCCGACCTCGGTGTTGTCACCACGGACGTTGAGCCGGCCATCGGTGGACGACAGGCCGGGGACGGCTGTCCCGGAGAGATTGGGCACTGCCGAGACCAGGTGCGCGTTGGTGTACTGGACGTTGATGCCGCCACCCAGCGACAGCGTGTCGGCCAGCTTGAAGCCGATGACCGCGCTGGCGTCGATCACCTTGAGACGCACCTCGTCGGTGTCGTAGCGGAACTTCTCGGGGCCGTCGTAGGTGAGGCCAAGGCCATAGGGCGTCTGCACGCCGGCGCCGATCCAGATGTTGCGCTCACCGCCGATGCGCCGGGCCCAGGCAAGGGTCGGTAGCGCGTTGAAGGCGCTGCCGTTGGCGCTGTCGGTGCCTTGGGCCGGGATGCCACCGGGGACGATGCCGTCGAGCACGGTCGACCCGCGGTCGCGCATGACATTGTCGATGTAGAGCGGCGTGATACCGACCGTCCACTGCTGCGTGCCCTCGAGCTGCGTCAGCGCAGCCGGATTGCTGAAGACGCTGGTGGCGTCGTAGCCCAATGCCGAGCGGCCAGCCGAGGCGCGGCCAAGGTTGACCACGCCGTCGGAGGCGGGGAGGTAGAAGGAGCCGGCGTGGGCCGTTCCGGCCAAAAGGCTAGTCGCCAGAGTGATCACGCCGCCGAGGCCGACCATGTCCGGCAGGCAGACTCTGCGAGATGAGCGTTCCGGGTTCGATGTCTTCATCGGAGTACTCCAGGTTCGGTTGAGTCCGTAGGTACGATCGGATCGATGCTAAGCCAATGGGCGAAAAAAAGGCGGCCCGGAGGCCGCCCGAAAGAGACGTATCGCGGGGTCAGGGACGAACGACCGACAGGATCTTGAAGAACACGTCGGTGTTGTCGATGAAGCCCGAGAAGGCCGATGCGCCACGGCCATAGGCCGACAAGACCACGTCCGAGGCGGTGTGAACGGCGGAGAGGCCAGTGCCCTGCGCTTGCCCACTGATCAAGAACCCGCCCGGGTTGTTGGCGAGCGACTTCACGTTCTCGCCGCCGGTGGAAGCCGCGCTGGTCATCGCCTGCCAGTTCTCGTAGCGGTCAGCGCTCGCGCCAAAGCCGATCAGCATGCGATTGGCAATGTCCATCGTCGCTGGGTACCCGTCAGCCTGGATGGCGTAGGGGCCCGGGAAGTTGTTGTTGATGCCGTTGACTTGGTCCTGCTTGT
>DALYGT010000077.1:0-6550 GCA_031971375.1 Burkholderiales bacterium
GCGTCGAAATTGACGTGCGCCGTGATGTCCTGCGCGCCCGGACGCCATAGCGGGTCGTCGTTGGCGGTGTGCCGGTGGTGGCAGCGCAGGGTGCCGCTGGTGCGCTGCGGGTGGTAGTAAGTGGCCTCGTCGAAGCCATAGTCGATGAAGACCAGCATGCCGCGCGTGAGCCGTTCGGCGAGGCTCGCGATGAATGCCTCCTGCCGTGGGTGGACCTCGCTGAGGTAGCCGTCCGGCCACTCGCCGGCTTCGACGCGGCGGATCGCGCGCGCGGCGAGCGCATCGGCAGTGGGTGGCCGATCGGACCAAGCGAGTTCGCCTTGCACCAGGCTCACACCACGCTCCAGCACGCTGCCGTTGTGCCCGACCAGCAGATGCACCGGCATGGCGTCGAGCACCTCGTTGCCGATCACCGCGCCCTCGAGCAGGTCCGGCAGGGCGCTGAGCCATTCGGTGCGCTCGAGCGCGCCCGGCAACGCGGCGATGCGCTCGCGCTGTCGCGCGGCCAGCGGGCCGCTTACCTCGACGATACGGTAGCGCACGTCGGCCAGCCGTGGCTCGGCCAGCAGTTGTGCTGCCAAAAGCCCACTTCCGGCACCAAATTCCGTGATCGTGCGGGCATCTTCCGGCAAAAAGCCGTCAAGCCATTGCGCCAGTGTGGCCCCGAAGAGGCCGCCCATCTCGGGCGCAGTGACAAAGTCGCCGCCCGCGCCGAACACCGTCTTGCCGCCGCTGTAATAGCCGAGGCCCGGCGCATAGAGGGCCATGTCCATATAGTCGGCGAACGAGACCCAACCGCCGGCGTTGCGGATCGCGGCCTCGATGCGGGTGCGCAGGGCGGCGCTGTCCTGATCCTCGGGGCGGGTCTCTTCTAAAGGGCTAAGCATCTGATTATGGTACACTTTGACCGATGAAAAAGCCTGACGACGCGGAAGCCCGCAACAGCGACACCTCGCGTGTCGCGCTGATCACCGGCGGCGCCAAGCGTGTCGGTGCGGCCATCGCCCGCCGCCTGCATGCGGCCGGCTTCCAGCTGATGATCCACTATCGCAGCTCCGAGAACGACGCGCGGACGCTGCAGGCCGTTCTCAATGACCAGCGGCCGGGTTCGGTGGCGCTGGTGCAGGCCGATCTGCTCAACATCGAGGGTCTCAACACGCTGGTCGACGAGACGGTGCGCACCTTCGGCCGGCTTGATGTGCTGGTCAACAATGCGTCGAGCTTCAGCCCGACGCCGGTCGGTGAGATCACCAAGAAGGACTGGGACGACCTCATCGGCTCCAACCTGCTGGCGCCGCTCTTCCTCTCGCAGGCGGCGATGCCGCAGCTGCGTGCTCACCGCGGCTGCATCGTCAACATCGTCGATATCCATGCCGACCGGCCAATGAAGAACTACGTCGTCTACAGCACCGCCAAGGCCGGCTTGGCCAACCTGACACGCTCGCTGGCGCGCGAACTCGCGCCGGAGGTACGGGTCAACGGTGTGGCGCCAGGCGCCATCACATGGCCCGAGGACGCCAGCTGGCAGGATGAGCTGGCCCGCCAGCGCATCATCAACACGGTGCCGCTGCGCCGTGTCGGGGACCCCGACGATATCGCCCGTGCTGTACTTTTCCTGGTCGATGACGCGCCTTACGTCACCGGCCACATCATCAACGTCGACGGTGGGCGCAGCGCCCACCTCTGAATTGCCGCAAGGCTGGCGAAACGCCGAATAGCCCTTGGCCCATGATCGAACACCTCACCCAGCCCGCCTTCATCGTCCTCTACGTGTTCATCGCCTCGGCGCTGTTCATCCACTACCGCGGCCGGGTGCGGCACGCCTTTGGCCGCCAGTTGACCGACCATTCGACGGTGCTGGCGCCCTACAACGCCATCATGTACGCCTTCTCCGGGGTGCCGAACACGCCCTACCAGCGCCTCGAGGACTTTCCTGAGCTGCAGCCGCTGGTCGACCAGTGGCAGATGATCCGCGACGAGGCCGCGCAGCTGATGCAGGGCGGCGCGATCAAGGCTGCCGACAGCCACAACGACGCCGGTTTCAACAGCTTCTTCAAGACCGGCTGGACGCGCTTCTACCTCAAGTGGTACGACGGCCCCCTGCCCTCGGCGCAGCAGCTCTGCCCCAAGACGGTGGCGCTGGTCGAGAGCATCCCCAGCATCAATGCGGCGATGTTCACCGTGCTGCCGCCGGGCGCGCGGCTGGTCAAGCACCGCGACCCCTTCGCCGGCAGCCTGCGCTACCACATGGGCCTGATGACGCCGAACTCGCCGGACTGCTTCATCGAGGTCGACGGCGAGCGCTACTGGTGGAAGGACGGCGAGGCGGTGATGTTCGACGAGACCTTCATCCACTACGCGCACAACCAGACCGACACCACGCGGATCATCTTCTTCGCTGACATCGAGCGCCCGCTGACCAACCCGGTGGCGCGTTGGCTCAACCGCTTCTTCAAGGGCTTCGTGATGCGCGCGGCGGCGACGCGCAATGTGCCTGGCGAACGCGTCGGCGGGCTCAACCGTGCATTCGAGCACGTCTACAAGATCCGCATCTGGAGCAAGCGTCTCAAGAAGTGGAACCGCACGGCTTACTACGCCTACAAGTGGACGGTGCTCGGGCTGATCGCTTGGTGGGTGCTGTGGTGAGGGTGTCGGCATGAGCGTGCAGACCATCGAGTTCCGCAAGCGAACCGCCACAAAGCTGGATGCCACCGAGCCGGAGTCGGCCGCCGTCGTCGCGGTGGCAGATGCCGGTGAGGCCACCGAAAGCCGGCGCGGCTTCAGCCGCCCCACCGGCACCTCGCGCCGGCAGATCGCGCTCGAGAAGCGCATCCGCCGCCTCACCGGCATGGCCATCGAGCACTTCGCCATGATCGAGGACGGCGACCGCATCATGGTCTGCCTCTCCGGCGGCAAGGACAGCTACACCCTGCTCGACATCCTGCTCAAATTGCAGGCGGTGGCGCCGGTGCGCTTCGAACTCATCGCGGTCAACCTCGACCAGAAGCAGCCCGGATTTCCCGATCATGTCCTGCCCGAGTACCTGACCGCGCTCGGCGTGCCCTTCCACATCGAGACGCAGGACACCTACAGCATCGTCAAGCGCGTGGTGCCGGAGGGCAAGACCACCTGCGGGCTCTGCTCCCGACTGCGCCGCGGCATCCTCTACCGGGTCGCCGATGAACTCGGCGCCACCAAGATCGCGCTCGGCCATCACCGCGACGACATCCTCGAGACCTTCTTCCTCAACCTGTTCCACGGCGGCAAGCTCAAGACCATGCCGCCCAAGCTGGTTTCGGACGATGGCCGCCATGTGGTGATCCGCCCTCTGGCCTATGTGCCCGAGCGCGACATCGAGAAGTACGCGGCGATGGCCGGTTACCCGATCATCCCGTGCAACCTGTGCGGCTCGAAGCCCAACCTCAAGCGCGCCGAGACCAAGGCCATGCTGCGCCAGTGGGAGAGGGACTTCCCGGGCCGTGTTGAGAGCACTTTCCGGGCGATGTCGCAGGTGGTGCCGACGCACCTGCTCGACCACACGCTCAACGACTTTGCCGCAGTGCGTGCCGACGGCATCGCGCGCGACGATGGCGACACCGCCTTTGATGCGATGCCGGTGGAACCGTCTGCAGGTGTGGAAGGCCTCGAGGATCCGGCCGAGGATGACGCGGATCAGGAGACCTGATCGCCTGAACTAGCCGATCGTCTCCGCGCCGAGGCGGATCGTCTCTGCGCCCGCAGGCGTCACTTCCAGCGCGGTGCCCACGCCGTACCAGTCGGCCAGCACCCAGCGCTGGCAGGCACGGCCGTCCACGGTCACGTCATGCCTTGCCGGCCGGTGCGTGTGGCCGTGCAGCAGGCGGTCCGCGCCGGTCTCGCGCAGCATCGCTTCGATGGCTCTCGGCGTAGCATCGAGGCGCGCCATCGGCACCCGAGACTGGGCGACTCTGCTGCGCTGCCGCGTGTAGCCGGCAAAGCGCTGCCGCCAGCCGTGTGGCAGTCGCAGGAACAGGCGCTGCACCCAGCCGCGTCGCACCACTGCGCGGAAGCGCTGGTAGCCGACATCGTCGGTGCAGAGGGTGTCGCCATGCAGCAGCATGGTCGGCACGCCGTAAAGGTCGATCAGCGTCGGGTCGGGGAGCAAGGTGGCGTTGGCCGCTACTTCGAACGCGTGGCCGAGCAGGAAATCGCGGTTTCCATGCATCAGGTAGACCGGACAACCGGCGTCGCGCAGGGTCTCGGCGACTGCCTCGTGGAACGGTTCCAGCAGGTCATCGTCGCCCACCCAGTACTCGAAGATGTCGCCGAGCAGGTAGAGCGCGTCGGCCGCAGGGGTTCGCGCGATCAGGCGCCGGAGTTCCTCGAGGCCTTCTGGATGTTGAGCAGAGAGGTGCAGGTCAGAGGCGAACAGTACCGCCCCGCGTCCCTCACCTGCCTTGTACTGGTGCAGCGGCCTCAGGCCAGCTCCTCGGCGCCGGTGATGACTACATCGTCTTCCGGCACATCGGCGTGCGGAGGCCGCCGCGTGGTACGCACACTGGCGATGCTTGCGACCACATCGCTCCCTTCGATCACCCGGCCGAACACGCAATAGCCCCAGCCCTGGCCGCTTGGTGCGGTGTGGTTGAGAAAGCTGTTGTCCACCAGATTGATGAAGAACTGCGCGGTGGCCGAGTGCGGATCGGCGGTGCGCGCCATGGCGATGGTGTAGGCGTCATTGACGAGCCCATTGGCCGCTTCGTTGGCGATCGGCGCCCGGGTCGGCTTGCTCTTGAGGCCCGCCTCGAAACCACCCCCCTGGATCATGAAACCGGGGATGACGCGATGGAAGATGGTGTTGGTGTAGTGACCGTCGCGCACATAGGCGAGAAAGTTCGCCACGGTATCCGGCGCCTTTTCGGCGTCGAGTTCGAGGGTGATGTCACCTTTGTTGGTGCTGAGTCGGACCTTGCTCATGGCGTTCCTGAAGTAGGCCTGAAAACGGCCTGCGGGGTGACCCCGCCGGACTCAGCGGGAGCTGCGACGGGCGGACGCGCGCCTTGCCATTGTGGACCCATCCGGGTCTTTCGGGTTGACCATCGATGTGCGCTCGACCGGAACTCGCGAGGCGTCCGAACCACTCGCCTGCGTCGCGACCCGGAAAGGCCCTGCGATGCGTGACACTGCGGCGATGAGCAGCGGCTCGAGCGGCACATCGGCGCCAAAGACGCCGCGTGGGCCGGTGGCGACCTGACTCATGCGGTCGGCCACGTCCATCCCCTCGACCACCTTGGCGAACGCGCAATAGCCCTCATAACCGCGCTCCGGTCTGACATGGTTGAGGTGGTGGTTGTCCTCGACATTGATGAAGAACTGGCTGGT
Source organism: Burkholderiales bacterium (assembly GCA_031971375.1). Taxonomy (GTDB): domain Bacteria; phylum Pseudomonadota; class Gammaproteobacteria; order Burkholderiales; family UBA3065; genus UBA3065. Next base: position 5,362 of record DALYGT010000077.1, read on the forward strand.
GGTCGAATGCGGATCCATGCTGCGCGCCATGGCCACCGTACCTCGAAGGTTCTTGAGGCAGGTGGCGGCCTCGTTGTCGATCGGTTCGCGGGTAGGGCGGGCCTGCAATTGCGCGTCGTAGCCGCCGCCCTGGACCATGAAGCCGGGGATCGTGCGGTGCATCACGGTGCCGGCGTAGAAGCCTTCATCGACATACGCGAGGAAGTTGGCGACGGTCCGCGGTGCCGATTCGGGGTGCAGTTCAAGCACGATCCGCCCTTCGGTGGTCTGCAACTCGACAAAGGGCTCAGCTGCGGCGGGCGTGGCCATGACTGCCACCGCCAGACCGACCAGCGCGATGCCAACGGGCGCCATCCGGCCGATTCTGCGCAGATCCTGTCCTCGCCGAACAGTGCCTTGCAGTGTGTTGCGCATGATCCCTCCCCCTGCCTGTCCGCCGGGCCGCGAGCCTCGGCATGCTATCCTCGGCAACCGACGAGGCGTCACCAAGCCGGCCTTTTCCGAGCCGGTCTTTTCGCCGGTTCCGGGCTTGTGTCAGTCGTGCCCGGGTGCTCAGTTTAAAGCGGGTCGATGGTGTGCGCATCATCCATCCCGACCGGCCGTGGCAGCGGCCACGACCGTCTCCCCCAAACCCCGTCCATGCTCAGCCTCTACAACAGCCTGACCCGCCAGAAAGAGTCGTTCCGCCCGCTCGTGCCCTGCGAGGTGCGCATGTACGTGTGCGGCATGACCGTCTACGACTTCTGCCACGTCGGCCACGCGCGGGTCATGGTGGTCTTCGATGTGGTGGCCCGATGGCTGCGAGAAAGCGGCATGAAGGTCACTTATGTGCGCAACATCACGGACATTGACGACAAGATCATCAAGCGTGCCACCGAGAACGGCGAGAGCATCGGCGAACTCACAGGTCGATTTATTGCCGCCATGAACGAGGACGCCGAGGCGCTCGGCGTGATCCGCCCCGACCACGAGCCCAAGGCTACCGAATACGTGGCGCAGAAGCTCGACCTGATCCGCACCCTCGAGGGCTGGGGCCTGGCGTATGCCGCCGCCAACGGCGACGTGTACTACCGGGTGCGCGGCTTTGCCGGCTACGGCAAGTTGAGCGGCAAGGACCCGGACGACCTGCGTGCCGGCGAGCGGGTGCAGGTCGGCGAGGCCAAGGAGGACCCGCTCGACTTCGTCTTGT
>DALYGT010000078.1:0-1810 GCA_031971375.1 Burkholderiales bacterium
GTCGGCGTGGCGCAGCGCGTAGCCGTCCATCGCCGAGTTGTCGTGGCCGGGGACGTCCATCGGCGAGATGACGTCCGTTGCAAGGACGCGGTTCAGCGCCTGCAGCAGCGGCAGGGTCTCGGTGCCGGAGACCGGTGCGAGTCGCCCGAGGATGAACTCGCGCGCGCGGTCGACCGGCATGTCGTCCGGGTCGTAGTCGTCGGGGCGGATGCGGAGGATGTCGGGGGCGGGTGTCATGACTGGCCGATCAGGTCTGCGGGCGTGTTGATATTTGTGAAACTTGCTTCGTCAGGGAAGTGTGTGCTCACTGCGCCGACACTGCCTTGCCACTCCCGGACGCGGCGTCCGCCGCCAGACAGGAAGCGCCGCAGGCCGGGCGCGAGATCACGACGCACCAGCATGAACACCGGGTGCGGGCCGGCGTCGGTCGCTGCATAGGCTGCCGGGGCGTTGGCCTCTCGCGCCGCCGCGCACAGTCTCGCGACGAGGTCTGCCGGAAATGCCGGCGAGTCGCAGGGTACGCAAGCCAGCCAGTCGGTGGTGCAACGCTCAAGCCCGGCGAGCACGCCGGCCAGTGGGCCGGCGCTGCGGCGGTCGTCATCCGGGCCGTCGTCAGGGTTGCCGGCGAAGACGGTGTCAGAGATCGTGTCAGCGATCGGCTCGAAGCCGAGCGCGTGGTAGCGCTCGAGGTTGCGGTTGGCGCTGACGATGATCGAGCCCACCTGCGGGCGGAGCCGGTCGGCCGCGTGGCAGACGAGGGCGCGGCCGTCCAACTCGAGCAAGCCCTTGTCGGCGCCGCCCATGCGCCGCCCCTCGCCGCCGGCGAGGATGAGGCCGGTGATGGTCGGGACGGTCGCGGCCATCAGCCGCCGGTCAGCGACATGAAGCGCACCACCGCCGGCGTCGGCTTGCGCACGTCGAAGTCGTGACCGCGGGGCTTGATGCCCATGCTCTGCCGGATGGCGTCGACGAGTGCGGTGTCGCGATCGCCTTCGGCCTCGCCACGCAGCACCGGCAGCAGCGGCAGCATGTCGTTCTGGCCCAGACACGGGTAGAGGTCGCCGGTGGCAGTCACGCGCACCCGGTTGCAGCTGTCGCAGAAGTTGTGCGAGTGCGGGCTGATGAAACCGACCCGGGTCTCGCTTCCAGGCACCTGCCAATAGCGCGCCGGACCGCCGCTGTCCTCGCTTGTGGCGATCAGCCCGAAGCGTGACTCGAGACGTGGCAGCACCTCGTCCTGAGTCATAAAAGTCTCGGCGCGCAGGTGGCCGGTGTCGCCGAGCGGCATCTCCTCAATGAAGCTGATGTCGATGCTGCGGTCAATCGCAAAATCGACCAGGTCCTCGAACTCGTCGTCGTTGAAGCCGCGCAGCATCACCGTGTTGAGCTTGATGCGCTCGAAGCCGGCAGCCAGGGCCGCGTCGATGCCGGCCCGTACCTTGTGCAGGTCGCCGATGCGGGTGATCTCGCGGAAGCGTTCCGGCCGCAGCGAGTCGATGCTGATGTTGATGCGCCTGACGCCGGCATCGCGCACCGCCTGCGCCATCTTGCCCAGCTGGCTGCCGTTGGTGGTCAGCACCAACTCGCGGACGCCGGGCAGGGCGCTGACGCGCTCCATCAGCCAGAGGATGTCGCGCCGCACCAGCGGCTCGCCGCCCGTCAGACGGACCTTGTCGACGCCGAGTGCGACAAACGCCCGCACCACGCGCAGGCATTCCTCCAGCGACATCACCTCGCTACGTGGCAGGAAGCTCATGTCCTCGGCCATGCAGTAGGTGCAGCGGAAGTCGCAGCGGTCGGTCACCGACAG
>DALYGT010000078.1:1910-6522 GCA_031971375.1 Burkholderiales bacterium
TGTCCTCGGCCATGCAGTAGGTGCAGCGGAAGTCGCAGCGGTCGGTCACCGACAGTCGCAGGTAGCGGATGTGGCGGCCATAGTGGTCGACGAGGTCGCTCGTCGGCCCGCCATCGGCACGTGGTGCCTTGGTCTGCCTTAGAGTCTGGAGGGTTGTGGGCGCGCGCATGAGGACATGATTCTAGGCCGGCGTGGTAGCCTTGGCACGTTCCAGGTGCCCGCGCCCCCACGCGGCGGGTGAAACAGGGAAGCGGGTCCAAGGCCCGCGCTGCCCCCGCAACGGTAGGTGACGGGCGGGGTCGCCAGACGCCACTGGGCAACCGGGAAGGCGGCGACCCCCGGACACGCGTCCACGTCACGAGCCCGGAGACCGGCCTGGGACCTGGTCCGCGCGTCTGCGCGGCACCGGCAAGGCGAGCCGCAGGGCCGCCGTTCCGACTTTGGCGTACGGGGTTCTTGCGCCGGCTGAATGAAGGTGCATCTCCATGTCCAGTCTCACCCTTGGCCGGCGCTTGCGCGCGCCGGGCCCACGCGCCTGTCTGCCGCGCACTTGGGCACTCCCGCTTTTGTCGATCGCCCTCGGTGTGCCTGCGCTCGGCGCGCGCGCAGCCGAACCCGTGACCGACGCCAGCGTGCTCGTCACCGCCACCCGCCAGCCATTCCACGTGGAAGAAGCACCGTTCGCGGTAGAGGTTTACACACGGGCGGACATCGAGCGCTCCGGCGCGGCAAGCTTCCCGGATTTCCTGGCGACCCAGACCACGCTGACCGTGGTGCCCGGCTTCGGCAACCCTTATCAACGGCTCATCGACATGCGCGGTTTCGGGCTCGAATCCGGCTACCAGAACGTCGTCATCAGCCTCGATGGGCGCCGGCTCAACGACATCGACTCGTTGCCGCAGTTCTTGGGGGCCATCCCGCTGTCGTCGATCGAGCGGGTCGAGATCTTGCGCGGCGCCGGCAGCGTGGCCGGCGGGGACGGGGCCATGGCAGGCACCATCAACATCGTCACCCGCGAATACTCCGGCGCCTCGGCGCAGGCCTATGGCGGCAACCATGGACAGTTCGGCGGCGGGGTGTCGCTCGGCCGCAGCGGCGAGCGCTACAGCGTCACGCTCGACGCGGTGCACGACCAGCGCGACGGGTTGGCCGAGCGCGACAAGCGTGGCCAGCGCGACGACACGCGTCTCGACTCGCTCAACGCCCGCGGTCGCCTGCGCCCGACCGATTGGCTCGAGTTCCGGGCCGGCGTGTCCGGGTTCGACAGCCTTGCCATCTACCGCGAGGCGATCACGCGCGAACTCACGCTCTCCCGCCCCAGCGCCAACGCCGGGGTGTACGGGGTCTTCAACCGTCAGGCGTCGAACAGCCTGCGCGGCGATCTCGGTTTCGTCGCCCGTCTTGGTGGCGGATTGTCGCTCGAGTACGAGCATGGTCATGAGGACAAGACCTACGCTTACGACAGTGCCTTCGGCGCCTCGACCTCCGACTACGGCTATGACAACGATCGCGCGCTGCTGCGTTGGTCGGTCGGGCGCGTGACCCTGCTCGGGGGCTACGAGAGTCAGCGGGGGAGCCGTGACCTGCGCTCGGCGTTCGGCGATTCGTCGGTGAGCCGTGACGCCGAGGGCTTCCTCGCCGAGGGGACTCTGCGCGCCGGCGCGGCCACGGTCTCCGCAGGCGTCAGGCGCGAGCGGATCGACTACGCCTATTCAGGCAGCGCCGCGTCTCTGGCAAGCAATGACCAGCTGTTGCTTTGGAATCTGGGGACAAGCTACCGCTTCGACCCGCGCCTCAATGTGTTCGTCAGTTATGCCCGCAGTGGCCAGGCCCCGGATGTCGACCGCTTCTTCGCCTTCGATTTCTCGCAGACGCCGGCACGACCGGTGTTCAACGGCTTCATCCGGCCGGCGCGCTCGGACACCGTGACGGCGGGCGCGAGGCTGGTGTTGCCAGACACCCGCGTCGACCTGTCGGTGTTCCACGCCAGCCTGCGTGACGAGATCTACACCGACCCGGTGACCTTTACCAACACCAACCTTGACCGCAGCCACAAATATGGCCTCGAGTTGCAGGCGGTACACGATCTCACGGACACCTTGCGCGGGCGCCTGGCATGGACGTGGACGCGGGCGCTCGTCGACCACGAGGCGGCGGACCCGGCGACCGGGCAGCCAGCGATCCGGGACCGCGAACTCCCGGGGGTGCCGCGTCACGGCATCACCGCAGGGCTCGATTGGGCGCTCGATCCGGCGACGCGACTCAATGTCAGCCAGATCTGGCGTTCGTCGGCGTGGGCCATCAGCGACTTCCAGAATGGCGGCCTGCGGCAACGACCGTATCGGCTCACCAACCTGCTGCTGACCCATAGGCTCGATCAGCACTGGCAAGCTTTTGTCGCTGCCGACAACCTGTTCGAGGCGCGCAATGCCCTCTACGTCCATACGCCTTTCGGGGTGACACCCGCGGTGGACGGTGGTTATGGCTACCCGTCCGATTACCAGCGGCTCTGGCGTTTCGGTGTCCGTGCCGCGTTCTGAGGGGGTATGCGTCGGCCCGGGCGTAGCCAGTCGGCGACGGCGCCGGGGTACCGGCGGTGGCGGTGCTGTGGCGGACGGGTGCTATGATTTCATTCATGAGAAAACTCGCTATGCCTCGTGACATGCGCAGCGTCGCTGCAGCCCTCGCCCTGACCTTGGCGGCGACCCGCTTTGACCACCTCGGCGCCGTCCCCGACGCCAGCCTCGCAGTGTTCCTGCTGGGTGGCATGCTGTTGGGCGGCTGGGGCGCCTTCGCCGCGCTGTTCGCGGTCGCCTTTGCCGTCGACCTCGCAGCGATCGAGGTCGATGCCTGGCGTGCCTACTGCATGACGCCGGCCTACTGGGGCCTTGTTCCCACCTACGCGCTGCTGTGGTGGGGCGGAGTCACGCTGTCGCGGCGCACCGATGGTGCCTCTTGGCGCGTGCTGCTGCCGGTGGCGGGCGCTTTGTTCAGTGTGGCTTTCGTCATTTCCAATCTGACGTGGTGGGCGTTCTCGCCCCGCTTCGACCTGTCTTTCGGTGATTTCTGGTTGGCGGTCGCGCGCTACTACCCGCCCTACGTGGTGTCCGGTCTGCTCTACACCGGGCTCTTCCTCGCCCTGCGACGCATGCCGGCGCGGGTCTCGGCGCGTCTCGCCGGCTGAACCCGCCATGGACGCCGACACGCTCACCAAGCTCGAGCAGAAGGTGACGGCGCTGGTCGGCGAACTGCAGCGTCAGCGCGAGCGGAACCGCGAGCTCGTCGCCGAGAACGCAGACCTGAACACTCGTATGGAACAGGCGCGGCGGCGGCTCGATGCCTTGATCGAAGCAGCCGAAGAGGCCAGAGCCTGAAGCCATGCCGACCGTCGATGTGTCGATCATGGGTCGCGAGTTCCGCCTGTCTTGCGAGGCCGACGAGGAAGCGGGCTTGCGCGAGGCCGTCACCTATGTCGATGCCCGCATGCGCGAACTGCGCGACAGCGGCCAGGTGGTCGGGGTCGAGCGCATCGCCATGATGGTTGCTGTCGATCTGGCGATCAACCAAGTCACCGGCAGCCGCCCGGAAATGCTCAACACGCCTGCCGCAGTCGGCAGGCGGCTGCAGGCGATGGTCGATCAGATCGACCAGAGCCTCGTGGCCACACCGTCTTCCCCGGCAGCTGCGGTGCAGTTGCAGATTCTTTGAACCGATAAGCTCTGCTTAGGCCGCCAGGCCATGAACATGGGTGTGCGGGTCCTACGCGGAATCCCCCGAGATGTTCGCCCGGAAGGCCGACTTGAACCTCTGGGTTCAAGATGCGCGGCTGTACTTCGGTCTGCCGGGGATCCCTATTCCGCATGGACCTGCTGCTCTACATCCTGACCGGGATCGTGTCCGGTTTTCTCGCCGGGCTGCTGGGCGTCGGTGGCGGGCTGATCATCGTCCCGGCGCTCGTCTACACCCTGCCGCACGCCGGCTACGGGCCTGAGGTCCTGGTGCAGACGGCGGTCGGCAGTTCGCTTGCGGTCATCGTCCTCACCGCAGTCTCGTCGATCCGAGCGCACCATCGCGCTGGCTACGTCGACTGGCAGATGGTCTGTGCACTCGCGCCCGGCATCTGTGTCGGCGCCTTGGCCGGTGCTGCGTTGGCGGGCCATCTGCGGGGCGAGACGCTGCGGGTCGTCTACCTGGTTTTTTTGCTGGCGGTGGCGGCGCAGATGCTGCTCGAATGGCGTCCGCCGAGTCGGGTCAAGGCCGGTCGGGTCAAGGCCGGTCGGGTTGAGACCGGTGACGGTGAAGCCGGTCACGGCGAACCGGGCCGTGCCGTGGTCGCTGCGACTGGATTCATCATCGGCGGCTTCAGCAGTCTGGTCGGCATCGGTGGCGGCACGCTGTCGACGCCGTTCATGCTCTGGTGCGGTCGCAATATCCACGCCGCGGTGGCAACCTCTGCCGCGATCGGCCTGCCGATCGCCGTCTCGGGCGCGACCGGCTTTGTGCTGGCGGGGCTGGGTCGGCCGGACCTGCCTGCGGGCGCGACCGGCTTCGTCGCATGGCCGGCGGTCGCCGTGGTCGGTGGGGTTTCGGTGCTCTTGGCGCCGCTGGGTGC
>DALYGT010000079.1:0-6518 GCA_031971375.1 Burkholderiales bacterium
GACCGCCGCTGCATCACGCACGACCTGTGGGCGACGCTGAACCGCAAGATGAACGATTACCTCAGCTCGGTGACGCTGGCCGACGTGGTCCAGCACCAGCAGGGCAAGCCGGTGGCGGTGATCCGCGACCACCGCGGCGACGACGCGGCGGGCGAGGCGGGCAGCAGGGAGCAGGTGGCGGCATGAGCCTGAAGTTCCCGATCTACCTCGACTACTCGGCCACCACGCCGGTCGACCCGCGCGTCGTTGACGCGATGGTCCCCTACCTGGGCGAGATCTACGGCAACCCGGCTTCGCGCAGCCACGCCTTCGGCTGGACTGCCGAGGACGCGGTGGAGACGGCGCGCAACAACGTCGCGGCGCTGGTCGGTGCCGACCCGCGCGAGATCGTCTGGACCTCGGGCGCGACCGAGTCGAACAACCTCGCCATCAAGGGTGCGGCGCACTTCTACGCCAGCAAGGGCAAGCACCTCATCACCGTCAAGACCGAGCACAAGGCGGTGCTCGACACCATGCGCGAGCTCGAGCGCACCGGCTTCGAGGTGACCTACCTCGAGCCGCAGCCCGATGGTCTGGTGACCCTCGAGCAGTTCAAGGCCGCGCTGCGCCCGGACACCTCGGTGGCCTCGGTCATGTTCGTCAACAACGAGATCGGCGTCATCCAGGACATCCAGGGCATCGGTGAGCTCTGCCGCGCCAACGGCACCGTCTTCCACGTCGACGCCGCGCAGGCCACCGGCAAGGTCGCCATCGATCTGGCCACGCTGCCGGTCGACCTGATGAGCTTCTGCGCGCACAAGACCTACGGCCCCAAAGGCATCGGCGCGCTCTACGTGCGCCGCAAGCCGCGCATCCGGCTGGAAGCGCAGATGCATGGCGGCGGCCACGAGCGCGGCTTCCGCTCGGGCACGCTGCCGACCCACCAGATCGTCGGCATGGGCGAGGCTTTCCGCCTGGCCAAAGAAGAGATGGGCACCGAGAACGAGCGCGTGCGCATGCTGCGCGACCGCCTCTGGGCCGGGCTCTCGACTATGGACGAGGTGTTCCTCAACGGCAGCCTCGAGCAGCGCGTGCCGCACAACCTCAACGTCAGCTTCGCGTATGTCGAAGGCGAGTCGCTGATCATGGCGATCAAGGACATCGCGGTGTCGTCCGGCTCGGCGTGCACCAGCGCCAGCCTCGAGCCTTCGTATGTGCTACGCGCGCTGGGCCGCAGCGACGAGCTCGCGCACAGCTCGATCCGCTTCTCGATCGGCCGTTTCACCACCGAGGAGGAGGTCGACTACACCATCCAGCTGCTGAAGTCCAAGGTCGGCAAATTGCGCGAGATGAGCCCCTTGTGGGAGATGGTGCAGCAGGGCATCGACCTCGACACAGTCCAGTGGGCGGCGCACTAAGCGCCGCCGCACCCTACAGAACGATCAACCGACACAGACACACGCAAGCGCAAAACAACCGCGCAACAGGGAGTCAGCAACATGGCATATAGCGAAAAGGTCATCGACCACTACGAGAACCCCCGCAACGTCGGGTCCTTCGACAAGACCGAAGACGCCGAGGTCGGCACCGGCATGGTCGGCGCGCCGGCGTGCGGCGATGTGATGAAGCTGCAGATCAAGGTCGGCGCCGACGGCGTGATCCAGGACGCCAAGTTCAAGACCTATGGCTGCGGTTCGGCGATCGCGTCGAGCTCGCTGGTCACCGAGTGGGTCAAGGGCAAGACGCTCGACGAGGCGATGAGCATCAAGAACACCCAGATCGCCGAAGAGCTGGCGTTGCCGCCGGTCAAGATCCACTGCTCGATCCTCGCCGAAGACGCGATCAAGGCCGCGGTCGAGGACTACCGCAAGAAGCACGGGGGCTGAGATGGCCGTCACGCTGACCGAGCGCGCCGCCGCCCACGTGCAGAAGTTCATCGCCAAGCGTGGGCAGGGCATCGGGTTGCGTCTGGGCGTGCGTACCACCGGCTGCTCGGGGCTCGCCTATGTCCTCGAATACGCGGACGAACTGAAGCCCGAGGACGTGCAGTTCGAGAGCCATGGCACGACCGTGATCGTCGACCCCAAGTCGCTCGCCTTCATCGACGGCACCGAGCTGGATTTCGTGCGTGAGGGGCTGAACGAGGGCTTCCAGTTCAACAACCCCAATGTGAAGAACGAGTGCGGTTGCGGCGAGAGCTGCAATGTCTGATGCGCCGAGCGGCGGATCGGCTGCTACGGGGCACGCGCCTGCCGGGCCCGGCAGCGACCCGTTCGCTTTGCTCGGCCTGCCGCGCGGCATGGCGGTAGACCCTCACGCGCTGGACGAGGCCTACCGTGCGCTGCAGGCGCAGGTCCACCCGGACCGTTTTGCCGACAAGTCGGAGGCCGAGCGCCGCGTCGCCATGCAGTGGGCGGCTGCCACCAACGAGGCCTACCGGGTGCTCAAGAAGCCGCTGCCGCGCGCCAAGTACCTCATCGAGGCCGCTGGTGTCGGCTTGGGCGAGCAGGACAATACCGCCATGCCGGCCGAGTTCCTGATGCAGCAGATGGAGTGGCGCGAGCACGTCGCCGAGGCGCGTGCACACCGCGATGACAAAGGCTTGCGCCACATCGAGCACGCCATCCGTGGCGCCGAGGTGGAGTTGTGGCCGTTGCTCGAGTCGTGCATCGCGGGCGCCGACTGGACGCACGCCGCCGACGTGTGGCGCCGCCTGCGCTTCCTCGAGAAGCTCCACGACGACATCGAGGACGTGCGCTCCGCGCTGCTCGACTGACATGGCCCTGCTGCAGATCTCCGAGCCGGGCCAATCCACCGCCCCGCACCAGCACCGTCGTGCCATCGGCATCGACCTCGGCACCACGCACTCGCTGGTCGCCACGGTGCGCAACAGCATCGCCACCGTGCTGCCTGACGAGCATGGGCGCGTGCTGTTGCCGAGCGTGGTGCGCTATGGCCCCGAGGGCGTGAGGGCAGTCGGCGCCGAGGCCGCCGCGCGCCAGGCTGAGGACCCACGAAATACTTTGGCGTCGTTCAAGCGCTTCATGGGGCGTGGGCTGGCGGATGTGGTGAAGACCCACCAGGGTGATCTGCCGTATGACTTCGTCGACGGCCCGGGCATGGTGCAGATGCGCACCGCCGCGGGCACCAAGAGCCCGGTCGAGGTCTCGGCCGAGATCCTGAGGGTGCTGCGACAGCGCGCTGAGGCGAGCCTCGGCGGCGACATCACCGGTGCCGTCATCACCGTGCCGGCCTACTTCGACGACGCGCAGCGGCAGGCCACCAAGGACGCCGCGCAGCTGGCCGGTCTGGAGGTGCTGCGCCTGCTCAACGAGCCGACCGCCGCCGCCATCGCCTACGGCCTCGACAACGCTGCAGAGGGCGTCTACGCCATCTACGACCTCGGCGGCGGCACCTTCGATATCAGCATCCTGCGCCTGACCAAGGGCGTGTTCGAAGTGCTGGCCACCGGCGGCGACTCGGCCCTCGGCGGCGACGACTTCGACCGTCGCATCGCCTGCTGGGCGATCGAAGCCGGCCAGCTGCCGCCGCTCGGCCCGCGCGACCTGCGCGCGCTGCAGGTCGAGGCGCGCGAGGTCAAGGAGGCGCTCTCCAGCCGCGACCGCGCCCCGTTCCACGTGAGGTTGCAAAGCGGTGACGCGATCGACCTCACGCTTGACACCGCTACGCTCGAATCGCTCGGCGCCAACCTCGTGGCCAAAACGCTCAAGCCCTGCCGCCAGGCGCTGCGCGACGCCGGTGTCGACATCACTGACATCAAGGGCGTGGTGCTGGTCGGTGGCTCGACGCGCATGCCGATGGTGCGCGCTGCGGTGGCCGAGTTCTTTTGCCAGGCGCCGCTGACCAACCTCGACCCGGACCAGGTCGTCGCCCTTGGCGCCGCGCGTCAGGCGCATCTGTTGGCCGGCAACCGTGGCGGCGACGACTGGCTGCTGCTCGATGTCATCCCCCTCTCACTCGGTATCGAGACGATGGGCGGTCTGGTCGAAAAGATCATCCCGCGCAACGCCACGCTGCCGATCGCCCGCGCGCAGGAGTTCACCACCTTCAAGGACGGCCAGACGGCGATGCGCATCCACGTGCTGCAGGGCGAGCGCGAGCGCGTCGACAACTGCCGCTCGCTGGCGCACTTCGAGCTGCGCGGCATCCCGCCGCTGACCGCTGGCGCGGCACGCATCAAGGTCACGTTCGAGGTGGACGCCGACGGCCTGCTGGCGGTCACTGCGCGCGAGCAGTCGACCGGCGTGACGGCGCAGGTGGCGGTCAAGCCGAGCTACGGCCTGAGTGACGACGACATCGCCCGCATGTTGCGCGACGCCTTCGACCACGCGCGGGACGACCTCGACGCGCGTGCGCTGGCCGAGGCGCAGGTCGATGCCGATCGCCTGCTCGACGCGGTCTGCGCGGCGCTGGCTGCCGACGCCGAGGCGCTGCTCAGCGATGCCGAGCGCGACGCCATCGAGGCGCAGATGCACGCGTTGGCAACGGCCCGCGCCGGCCACGACCGCAGCGCCATCCGCCAGGCCACCGACGCGCTCTCCACCGCCACCGACGACTTTGCCGCCCGGCGCATGGATGCCAGCATCCGCAGCGCCTTGGCCGGGCGCAGCATCGAATCCATCTGACAGAACCATGCCCACCATCACCGTCCTGCCGCACCCTGCCCTTTGCCCCGAGGGTGCGACCTTCGAGGCCGAGTCCGGCACCACCCTCTGCGATGCCTTACTCGCGCACGACATCGAGATCGAGCACGCCTGCGAGAAGAGCTGCGCCTGCACCACCTGCCACGTCATCGTCCGGCAGGGGCTGGAGTCGTTGCCGGAGGCGACTGAAGACGAAGAGGACATGCTGGACATGGCTTGGGGGCTCACGGCACAGTCGCGGTTGTCGTGTCAGGCGCGTGTCGACGGCGCGCCGCTCACGGTCGAGATCCCGAAGTACACGATCAACCACGCGTCCGAGGACCATTGAGCGGATGCGTCACACCGGGGGGTGTCAGATCATGTCCAAGCCAAGTTTGATGCGCCGATCCAGTGGGTTCGCCGAATCGCCGGCGCCGTTCGTGAGTGCTGTGGTCCGGCCGCCCCGGACCGTACACGGCCTCCGTATGGCCGTCGCAGTCTCGGCTGTAGCTGCGCTCGCCGGTTGCACCAACGGCACCTACGACTGCGAAGGCACCGATCTGGTCATCGACGGCAGCCGCATCGAATACGCCGGCGCCGACCGCTACGAGGTCTGCCAGACCAACGGCAACATCCTCGTCATCGGCTTCCGTGACCAGTGCGGCACCACCAGCCGCAACTACATGTCGTTCGACAAGATGCAGCGCAAGCTCGCGCGCGGCACCGAGAAGTGGGACTGCAAGAAGAGATAAGCTAGGAAGTGGACCCTGAATGAAATGGACTGATTCGCTCGACATCGCCATCGCCCTGATCGAAGCCCACCCGGACGTCGACCCGCTCACCGTGCGCTTCACCGACCTCATGGCCTGGGTGATGGCACTCGACGGTTTTGACGATGCGGAAGGCCGCTGTGGCGAGAAGATCCTTGAGGCCATCCAGCAGGCGTGGATCGACGAGGTTGATTGACCAGCGAGGCTGCAGCGCTCGCCGAACGCAGGCAATACGAGGGCAAATGAGCATGCGAGAGGTTGCGGATTTCAGCGAGGGTCGGCGTGGCGCGGTTCTCAGGTCTACGGCCAAGACGCGCATCACCATACATATCGATACCGATGTGCTGGAGGCCTTCCGCGAGCAGGCGGCCGCGGCCGGGAAGGGCTACCAGACGCTGATCAACGATGCTTTGCGCGCATCGCTTGCACAGGCGGCCGCGCCAGTGACGGAAGAGGTGTTGCGGCGGGTTTTGCGCGAGGAGATCGGCGCTGCCTAGATGCCGTGGTCCGTTACTCGTACCCGCTCCGCGTCAGCGCCGGGTTACATCCCCGCGCTGACCCAGCGACCCTCCACCAGCCGGGTCCGCCCAAGTGCGGTTAACGTGTCCAGCAGCGTCGGCAGACGGTCGCGCCAGCGACCCCGCCCGTTGAAGTGCGCGGCCACGCCGTCGAGGTCGAGGCTGCGGCCGGCGCTGGACAGCACCTCGGCCACCGCCTTGATCTGCTCGGTCAGGCCGGTGGGCCACGGGCGCTGCGTCGGCGCTGCCTTGGCGGGGCTGGCCTCGCCGGAGTCGTCCGCGTCGCCGGCTTCGGTGGCGGCGGTGTCCGCCGCGGCGATGTCCTCCGCGCCGCCGTGGCTGAAGGTGACTGGCCGCTCGAACATGTAGTCCTGCGCGGGCGTGGCGTGGGGCTTGGGCACGCCGAGCAGCTCGCACAGGTCCATGACGAAGCTCTGGGCAGTGGCCAGTTCGCTCGCGGTGACCCCTCGCCAGCATTCGATAAACGCATGGGCAGCCAATAGCCGATTTTCCATATCCAGATGATAAAGACTGGATATTTTTCAGGGCGATCGGGCGCGGCAGATTTTTGGATTGCGATGCTTGCCGGGGCGGGGCGGGTTAGCGCC
>DALYGT010000080.1:0-6499 GCA_031971375.1 Burkholderiales bacterium
GAGGATCTGGCCAGCCACGAGGAACTGGCCGGCGTGGTAAGCATGCTCGTACCGCGGATCTTCTACGTCGCTGCGGTCGTGACGCTCGGCCTCTACCTGCCGTCGATCGCGCTCGTCGCGTTCTTCATGCGCCGTCACGGCAACTACGGTTGGCTGCGCTCGGTGGCGGTGCCGGTGGTGTTCATGGCGGTCATCTATCTGGTGTTCGAACGCTGGTTCCTGGTGCAACTGCCCAAGGGGCCGGTCGAAGCCATGCTCGGGCTTTAGGAGACAGCGATGGAAGAGATCAACAGCCTGATGCATGGCTTTGCCGTCGCGCTCACCCTGCCGAACCTCGGCTTCATGCTCATCGGCATCTTCCTCGGGGTGCTGATCGGCGTGCTGCCGGGTCTTGGTGGCGCCAACGGCGTGGCCATTCTGCTGCCGCTTACCTTCACCATGCCGCCGACCTCGGCCATCATCATGCTGAGCTGCATCTACTGGGGTGCTTTGTTCGGCGGGGCGATCACCTCGATCCTGTTCAACATCCCGGGCGAGCCGTGGAGCGTGGCGACCACCTTTGACGGCTACCCCATGGCGCAGAAGGGGCGTGCCGGGCAGGCCCTCACCGCCGCCTTCACCTCAAGCTTCGTCGGCGCGCTGTTCGCGGTGTTGCTCATCACCTTCCTCTCGCCGCTGGTCGCCAAGTTCGCACTGCAGTTCGGCCCGGCGGAGTTCTTCGGCGTCTACCTGCTCACTTTCTGCGCGTTCATCGGCATGAGCAAGGAGCCGCCGGTCAAGACCTTGGCGTCGATGATGCTCGGTTTCGCGCTCGCTTCGGTCGGCCTCGACTCGGTCACCGGCACCTTGCGCATGACTTATGGCTTCACCGAGTTGCTCAACGGTTTCGACTTCCTGACCGCGGTCATCGGCTTGTTCGGCATCGGCGAGATCCTGCTGACCATGGAAGAAGGCCTGGCCTTCAAGGGCAGCAGCGCCGCGATCAAATGGTCGGTGGTGATCGACACCTGGAAGGAGTTGTTCCGCCATGGCAAGACTTTTATCCGCAGCACGCTGATCGGCTGCTGGATGGGTATCACGCCGGGTGGCGCGACCCCGGCATCGTTCATGGCCTATGGCATGGCGCGGCGCGCTGCCAAGGACAAGTCGACTTTTGGCAAGGGCGACATCGAGGGTGTCATCGCGCCGGAGACTGCCGCTCACGCCGCCGGAACGTCGGCTCTGCTGCCGATGCTCACGCTCGGCATCCCGGGCTCGCCGACTGCCGCTGTGCTGCTCGGTGGCCTTCTGATCTGGGGTCTGCAGCCGGGCCCGATGCTGTTCGTTGAGCAGAAGGACTTTGTCTGGGGCCTCATCGCCTCGATGTACCTCGGCAACCTCGTCGGCCTGCTGGTCGTGCTGACCACGGTCCCCTGGTGGGCTGCGATCCTGCGGATCCCGTTCACCATCATCGGTCCGATTATCATCGTCATCTGCGCTGTCGGCGCGTACACGGTCAACAACGCACTGATCGACGTCGGGTTGATGCTGGTCTTCGGCGTAGTCGGCTACCTGTTCAAGAAGCTCGATTACCCGCTCGCGCCGATGGTGCTGGCGCTGGTCCTCGGCAAGAACGCCGAATCCAGCTTCCGCCAGTCCATGCTGCTGAGCAATGGTGATCTCGGCATCTTCTGGTCCAACGCGCTGGTGACCACGCTGATGGTCCTGGCGATCGGTCTGCTCCTCAGCCCGGCGTGGACCTGGCTGCGCCATCGCGGCAAGGGAGCCCACTGATGCGCATCACCGTGGTCGGCGCCGGCGCGATCGGCGGCTATCTGGCGGTGCGTCTGTCGCGCGCTGGTGCGGACGTTACCTGCATCGCGCGCGGCCCCAACCTTGCCGCCATCCAGAAGTCCGGCATGAAACTGGTCCTGGAGGACGGCTCGGTCGAGGAGGCGCCTGGCATCCGTGGCCTGCAGGACATGGCCGAGGCGGGCGAGCAGGACGTTGTACTGGTCACCCTCAAGTCGCACCAGGTGCAGGATGTCGCGCCGCAGATGCGCGCGCTGTTCGGTCCGCGCACCATGGTGGTGACGATGCAGAACGGCATCCCCTGGTGGTACTTCCACAAGCTGGCCGGCCCCTACGAGGGCCGCTCGGTGACCAGCGTGGACCCCCAAGGCATCGTCGCTGCAAACGTCGAGGTCGAACGCGTCATCGGCTCGGTGGTGTACCCCGCCACCGAGTTGATGGAGCCTGGTATGGTGCGCCTGATCGAGGGCAACCGCTTCACGCTGGGCGAACTCGATGGCTCCCGTAGCGAGCGCATCGAGGCGCTCTCGCAACTCATGATCGCGGCCGGCTTCAAGAGTCCAGTGGCCCGAGACATCCGCTCGGAGATCTGGGTCAAGTTGTGGGGCAACCTCAGCTTCAACCCGATCAGCGCGCTGACCCACGCCACTCTTGAAGACATCTGCCGCCATCCGCTGACGCGGGAGCGCGCGGCGACCATGATGACCGAGGCGCAGACCATCGCCGAGAAGCTGGGCGTGGAGTTCAAGATCTCGCTGGACAAGCGCATCGCTGGGGCGGAAGCGGTGGGCGCCCACAAGACCTCGATGCTGCAGGATGTCGAGAGTGGCCGTCCGCTTGAGCTCGAGGCCCTTCTCGGTTCGGTGCGGGAGCTCGGCCGTATCACGCAGACGCCGACGCCGAACATCGACGCCGTGTATGCCCTCGTGTCGTTGCTGGCGCAGACGCTCAGACACCAAGGCGGGCGCTTGGCAGTGTCACCGCGCTAGAGCGGGGGGCGAGACGGCCGTCGGAACAATCCTTTACAACGAGCGCCCGCGCCAGTACAATCTCGGGCTCTCTGGGGGTATAGCTCAGCTGGGAGAGCGCTTGCATGGCATGCAAGAGGTCAGCGGTTCGATCCCGCTTACCTCCACCAGACGGTTGAAGTCCCCATCGTCTAGAGGCCTAGGACATCGCCCTTTCACGGCGGTAACCGGGGTTCGAATCCCCGTGGGGACGCCAGTAAAAACAACGGCTTGCAGCGATGCAAGCCGTTTGTTTTTGAGACGGGCTCCTATGCGGCTCCTGCATGTCGTGATCATGTTTGTCATCGCCACTGCGTCTGCCCGCGCCGACTGGCTGCTGGTCGGCCGTACCGACGAGGGCGATGCGCACTACGTCGACGTCGACACGCTCAAGCGCTCCGGGCCGCGCCGGGTCCAGATCCTCGCCAGGATCGAACTCGCCAAGCCCAGCTATGGCATGGAGACGCGGTCGATCCGGACGTTGCTCGAACACGACTGCTTGCTGCGCCGCCAGCGGCCCCTGCAAGTGACCTACTTCACCGGTCCCAACTTGACCGGCAGCGCGGACATCGGCAAGGGGCCCGGCGCATGGAGCGCGATCGAGCCGGGCAGCCTCGGTGCGGAACTCGGCCGCCTTATCTGCGAGTTCCGCTAGCGTCGGCCCCGCCGCCGCGCTTGCTCAAGCCGAGACGAACCGCACCAATGCCTGCGCGACCGCCTCGGGACATTCTTCGGGCACAAAGTGACCCGCATCCAACAGCAGCGATTCCACGTGCCCGGCGCACTGCGCCTGCCAGAGTGCAGGTGGGTCGAAGAACCGATGCACGACGCCGCGGCGACCCCAGATCGCCAGCGTGTCGCAAGCGATGCGCTGGCCGGTGGCGCGGCTTGCGCGGTCGTGCTCGAGGTCGATGCCGGCGCTGGCACGGTAGTCTTCGCACATGGCGTGGATATGTGCCGACGTGAAGCAGCGTTCGTATTCGGTCAGCGCCCGCTGCTCGATGTGCGCCAGTCCTGAACCGCCCCAGCCACCCAGCTTGGCGTGCAGGTATTCGAGCGCGCAGCCGGCGATCATTCGCTCAGGCAGCGGCGCCGGCTGAATCAGGTGGAACCAGTGCTCGTAGGCGCGCGCGAAGTCCATGTCGGTGCGTGCATACATGTCGTGGGTCGGTGCGATATCGATCACGCACAGGCGCGCGACCCTTTCGGGGTGGTCCAGCGCGAGGCGGTGCGCCACCCGGCCGCCACGGTCGTGCCCGCAGAGGTAGAAGCGTCCGATGCCGAGCCGGTCGAGCAGGCCGATCACCTCTGTCGCCATCGCACGCTTCGCGTATCCGGCATGGTCCGGTGTGTCCGCGGCGGGCGGCGAGTCGCCATAGCCGCGCAGATCGGGCATCACCAGCCAGAAGCGTTCCCCCAGTTCTCGCGCGACCCGGCCCCACATCGCATGCGTCTGCGGGAAGCCATGCAGCAACACCAGTACCGGCCGGTCGCCGGGCTCGCCGGCCGACGTGCGGACGAACAGTGGCTGCCCACCGGTGGGATGCAAAGCCGCTGGCAGATCGTAAAAAGTTGTTTGAAGGGATTCCAAATCGCATCCTTCGCAAGGTAAATGCTTCATTTCCGTGACGGATTCGGCCAGAATCGCGCCTTGCCGCGACATCCGCCGCGCCGAACCGGAACCATACCGCCTTGAGACGCGATCCTTCCGCTGCACTTGCCGACCCGCGTGGTGCTCCCCCTGTCCTCGTCGATCACGCTTACGACCATTATTGCGACCGTGCACACCGGCTGACGCCGCCCAGCGGCCTTTGGGCGCGGTTTCTGCGTGCGCTCAAAGACGGTTTGGAGGCCACTGTGGTCAAGCACTCGGTCCACGGCGACCCGATGGTCTACGACGCACGGCAATTCGGCTGGGTGCCCGCGGTGGAGGCCGATTGGCACAAGGTGCGCGCCGAACTTGACGCCATCATGGTCTATCGCGACCAGATGCCGAGCTTTCAGCAGATCATCAAGGAGGTCGACGTCATCCAGTGTGACGACGATTGGAAGACCTTCTTCCTTGCCGGCATCGGCATGGACTGTTCGGCCAATGCCGCGCGTTGCCCGGAGACCATGAAGCTGCTGGCGAACGTCCCGGGCATGACCAATGCGTTCTTCTCCATCCTCAGCCCCGGCAAGCACATCCCGGCACACCGTGGGGCTTATAACGGTCTGCTGCGTCTGCATCTTGCGCTGCAAGTGCCGGAACCGGTCGAGCAGGTGCGTATCCGCATCGGCAACTGCATCTGCCAGTGGCGCGAGGGCCGCGCACTGATCTTCGACGACAGCTTCAACCATGAGGTCTGGAATGACACCGACGGCTACCGCGTGGTGTTGTTCGTCGATTTCGCCCGACCACTGCGTCAGCCATGGGATTGGCTCAACCGCCGCTTCCTCGGCATGGGCACCTTCGCCCCCTTCCTGCGCGAAGCCAACCGCCGTCAGCAGCAGTGGCAGCGGGCATTCTGGAAGGGCCGCGGCTAGAACAGTCGCGCGCGTCGCCCTGACGCGCCCTCAACATCCCGTCTGAGCCATGTCGATGCCGCCGAGCGCGGCATCGACCAACCGTGTCCAGGACGGTCGGTGCGCGCTCGCCTTGAATTTGTCCATGTGCACCCCTGTACAAAAAAGTGTCTTAAATGGTTGACATTAGACAGTGTCATGCGGAAAGTGAGGTCCGCGGCACCCTGTTTTTGCGGTTAAAGGTGTTGCGAAAGAAGCACTTGGAGGGCCTTCGTGCGGGTTCAGCACGATCGGATCAATCAGGAGGAAGGACTATGTCTGAGAAGGTAGGGCTGACTGGCCTGACCGAAGCCGAGTCCGAGGAACTTCACCGGAACCTTATTCAGGGTACGCAGTTCTTCGGCATGATCGCCGCTCTGGCGCATCTGCTCGCTTACATCTACACGCCCTGGCTGGGCTGAGGGGACCGCAATGATCTACGGAAAAATGTGGATGGTGGTGAAGCCCACCGTTGGAGTGCCGATCCTGCTCGGCGCTGTCGCGGTCGGTTCGTTCTGTGTGCATCTGGCTATCACCACGCACACGACCTGGGTGTCGAAGTTTCTCAATGGTGAGCCGATCAACGCTCCCGCTGCGGCAACCAGTTGAAGTGAAGTACCGGGACCCGGCGGCCAGCGCAGCTGACCGCCGGTCCAGGACCGCATCCACGGCGCAAGCCACTGTGGTGCGGTCGATCTTTTTTGCGCTGGCGCCTGTGTCGCTGGTGCGCCGGGGATAGGCATGCTCCGACTGAGTCGCAAGATGGTGGAGGGCTGGTCCGGGCTCGGCACGCGCTTCCTGCCCTTTGCTGACGCCGCCACCCCCGACCTTCCGCTTTCCCGCCTGCTGCGCCTGGCGCTGTTCCAGGTCTCTTGCGGCATGGCCATGGTGCTCCTCATGGGCACCCTAAACCGCGTGATGATCGTCGAGCTCCATGTATCTGCTGCGTTGGTGGCGGTCATGGTGTCGTTGCCCATTGTTTTCGCGCCGCTGCGCGCCGTCATCGGCTTCAAGTCGGACACCCACCGCTCTGCCCTTGGCTGGAAGCGCGTGCCGTTCATCTGGCGCGGCAGCATGATGCAGTTCGGCGGCTTCGCCATCATGCCCTTCGCGCTGCTGGTGCTGGCGGGTGCCGGGCAATCGGCGCATTACCCGCC
>DALYGT010000081.1:0-6480 GCA_031971375.1 Burkholderiales bacterium
CGAACTCGAGCGCCACGACGGGCGGAGTGGCCGGGCGCAGGTGCGATCCGCGCAGTCGCTGGCGGCTGCCGAACACGCGCTGCAGACCGCCCGGCAGCGGCTCGACGGCGCGCTGACCTTTCCGACAAGCGGATGCGCCGCGGGGTTATGCGTCAACCTTCAGGCGCCAGCACCGGAGACCTACGACTGGGCCACTGGCACCGCGCACACGCCCCTTGCTGGTGCAGCCGGCGGCGGCTACTGGATCGAATCCCTAGGCAGCGTGGCGGCGGGGCAGTTCACAGACTGCCCTGGCAGCAATGGCGGCTGTGAGTACCTGCGCGTCGTGGCCTCGGCGGCACCCGAGGGCGTGCGCCGCAGCCTCGAAGCCTGCTACCGCATCCGTCGCGGGGCGGGACTCGCGCCGGTGATCACACGGATCAGCTGGCGACAGACTGTGCTGCCGTGAGAGCAGCTGGTCGCGCGCTGGCCAGCACCTCCGAAGGTGCGGGATCAGTCGCGGAAGTTGTTGTATTGGAGCGGGAAATCGGTCACCTGCTTCTTGAGCAGGGCAATGGTCTCCTGCAGGATGTCGCGTTTGGCACCGGTCACGCGCACCGCCTCGCCCTGGATGGCCGCAGTCACCTTGAGCTTGCTGTCCTTGATCAGCTTGACCACCCGCTTGGCCAGCTCGGTGTCTAGACCGGTCTTGACCGTGATGGCCTGCTTGACCTTGTTCCCGCTGACCTTCTCGAGGTCCTTGCGCTCGACGCAGCGCACGTCGATGTTCCGCTTGGCGAACTTGCCGACGAGGATGTCGTAGACCTGGTCGAGCTTGAACTCATCGTCGGCGAACACGGTGAGGGTGTAGTCGGCCTGCTCGATGCGGGCATCCGAGCCCTTGAAATCGAAGCGGCCGATGATCTCCTTGTTGGCCTGTTCCACAGCATTACGCAGCTCGACCTTGTCGACCTCGGAGACGACGTCAAAAGAGGGCATGTAGGGCTCCTGTCCGGTGCTTAGCCGAAATGGCAGACGTAGTGGTAGGCGCCGCCGGCAGGCACCTCGATGTCGAAACTCGAATCGCCTGGAATGCTGAACGACTGGCCTTCGCCGTAAGTGGTCCAGGCCGTTTCGCCCTTGAGGCGCACGCGGCACTCGCCGCCGACACCTTCCATGACCTCCGGCGCGCCAGTGTTGAAGGTCAGGGTGGCGGGAAGGATCACGCCGACCGTCTTGCGCGTGCCATCGGGTAGATGCACGGTGTAGCTGACGCACTTGCCGTCGAAATAGACGTTGGCCTTCTTGTCGACGTTGACGTTGCTGAACTGGCTCATGGGGTCTCCGGGAAGTCGTGTTCGGATGGAAAGTCTTTTTCGCTTGGGGAGTCTGCCTCTGGAGAAGCCGGGCAAGGCGGACAGTGCGGCAGGGTGAGAACCATCGACCCGCGCGATCGCGCCTCAACCGATGCCAAGCACCTTGGCGATGATGGGCTTGACGACGACGCCGAGCATGCCGAGGCCGAGCACGACGAACAGCACCGTCATGCCGAAACGTCCGGCCTTCGACGTCCGCCCGATCTTCCAGATGATGTAGCACATGTAGAGGATCAGGGCAGCGACCAACACCTCGGTGAGCAGGTTCTCAAAGTCGGCGAGCGGCATGCCGAGCACGCTCTCCCGCATCACTGGCGCTTGATCACCCATCCCTGCCCCCCCTCCGGCCGACAACGGCGCTCAGCTGCGCTTGCGACGCGCGTTCTCGGCGATGCGCATGCGCAGCGCGTTGAGCTTGATGAAGCCGGCAGCGTCCTTCTGGTCGTAGGCGCCCGCGTCGTCTTCGAAGGTGGCGATGGTCGGGTCGAAAAGGCTGTCACTCTTCGAGTCGCGGCTGACCACGATGACGTTGCCCTTGTAGAGCTTGACCCGCACCCAGCCGTTGACGGTCTGCTGGGTATGGTCGATGAGCGCCTGCAGAGCGCGCCGCTCCGGGCTCCACCAGTAGCCGGTGTAGATCAGGCTCGCGTAACGGGCCATCAGATCGTCCTTGAGGTGCGCGACCTCGCGGTCCAGCGTCACCGACTCGATGGCACGGTGCGCGCGCAGCAGGATGGTGCCGCCCGGGGTCTCGTAGCAGCCGCGCGACTTCATGCCCACGTAGCGGTTCTCGACCAGGTCGAGGCGGCCGATGCCGTGCTTGCCGCCGATCTGGTTCAGGCTGGCCAGCAACTCGTGCGGCTTCATGGTCTGGCCGTTGATCGAGACGAGGTCTCCCTGGACGAACTCGAGGTCCAGATACTCGGCGGCATCCGGCGCCGCCTCGGGGCTCACCGTCCAGCGCCACATGCTCTCCTCGGCCTCGGCGGCCGGGTCCTCGAGGTGACGGCCCTCGTAGCTGATGTGCAGCAGGTTGGCGTCCATCGAGTAGGGCGAGCCGCCCTGCTTGTGCTTCATCTCGATGGGGATGCCGTGCTTCTCGGCATAAGCCAGCAGTTTCTCGCGCGAGAGCAGGTCCCACTCGCGCCAAGGCGCGATGACCTTGATGTTCGGCTCGAGCGCGTAGTAGCCGAGCTCGAATCGGACCTGGTCGTTGCCCTTGCCGGTGGCGCCGTGGCTCACCGCATCGGCGCCCGTGGCGCGCGCGATCTCGATCTGGCGCTTGGCGATGAGCGGCCGCGCGATCGAGGTGCCGAGCAGGTACTCGCCCTCGTAGATGGTGTTGGCGCGGAACATCGGGAAGACGAAGTCGCGGACGAACTCCTCGCGCAGGTCGTCGATGAAGATGTGCTCCGGCTTGATGCCGAACTTGAGCGCCTTGGCGCGCGCCGGCTCGAGTTCCTCGCCTTGACCGAGGTCGGCGGTAAAGGTGACCACCTCGCATTGGTAGGTGTCCTGCAGCCACTTGAGGATGACCGAGGTGTCGAGGCCGCCCGAGTAGGCGAGCACGGCTTTCTTGACTGCGCTCATGAGGTTTTGTCCGTAAAGTGTTGTTTTGTTGTTTTTACTATTTGGAACAACTGGCGACGGGAAGAGCCCTTGCGGTCGCTCGGAGGGGGATCCCGCCTCGGCCCGCCGGCACCATATCAGTCGGCCGCCGCGTGGAAACGGCGCGCCGTCTCGCAGTCATCGGAGATCTGTTGCGTGAGCGCCTCCAAAGACGCGAAGCGGCGCTCGTCACGGATGCGATGCAGCAGCTCCACGCGCAGGTGCGCATTATAGAGGTCGCCTTGCCAGTCCAAGAGATGCGTCTCGAGCGTGAGCGGCGCGTGCGCCTCGACGGTCGGTTTGCGGCCAAGATTGGCGACACCGTTGAACACACCCTCGCGCAGGCCGTGGACGCGCACCGCGAACACGCCAGTGCAGGGTGGCCGGTTATGGCGGATCTCGACGTTGGCGGTGGGAAAGCCGATCGTGCGGCCGCGCTGCGCGCCATGCACCACGCGCCCGCTGATACCGTACCAGCGCCCCAACAACTCACGCGCACGCACCATGTCTCCGGCGGCAAGCGCCTCCCGCACGGCCGTGCTCGACGCGCGTACGCCGTCATGGCGCACCGTGTCCATGGCGGTGGCAGTGAAGCCCAATCGGGCAGCGGCAGCCTGCAAGTGCTCAAAGTCACCCGCGCGCTTGCGACCGTAGCGAAAATCGTCGCCGATCAACACCTGACGCGCCCCGAGCCCGGCCAGCAGGACCTTTTCCACGAACTGGTCCGCGCTCATCGCTGCCAGTTCGGCGTCGAAATGCAATACGTGGACATGGTCGACGCCCATCTCTGAGAGCAGCTCGCACTTCTCGCGCAGACTGGTGAGGCGGGTCGGTGCCTGATCAGGCGCAAAGAACTCGCGCGGATGCGGCTCGAAGGTCAGCACCACGCTGCGCAGCCCCTCCGGCGCGGCGAGTTCGCGCAGGCGTGCGAGCAAGGCCTGGTGGCCCAGATGCAGCCCGTCGAAGTTGCCGATGGTGACGGCGGACGGCGCCGGGTGGTCGAAGCTCAGGCCGTGGCTGACGATCATGGCGAGTCACCAAAGGTCTCGCCGATGAGGATCAGCACCGGTGCCATGACGGTGACCGCGCCCGAGGCCACCTCACCCAGCGTCGACTCGACGTAGCGCGCGTCCGGCAGCGAGACGTTGTGACCCAGAACCACCGGTGTCGACGCCGGGCGCCCGGCCCGCAGCAGGGTTGCGGCGATGTCGCTCACGGCTGCGCCTCCCATGTAGACCGCGGCAGCATCAGCATCGACGATCGGCCGGACCCAGTCGTTCTCGGGCGTACCTTCGGCATGCTTGGGCGTGACCATGACGAAATGCCGTGAACGGGCGCGCTGCGTGAGCGGCCGGCGCAGCTCGGCGCTGGCCGCCAACACCGCCGTGACACCCGGCACCACCTCAAACTCGATACCTGCCGCGCGCAGCGCATCGATCTCCTCCTGTGCCCGGCCGAAAACCATCGGGTCCCCACCCTTGAGCCGAACGACACAGGCGTGACCACGCGCGGCCTCGACAAGCAGCCGGTTGATCTCGGTCTGCTTGGGCGACGGTACGCCAGCGCGCTTGCCGACTGGAACGATGCTGGCGCGACGCGCGAGTGCCAGGGTATCCGGGTGGACCAAGGCATCGGTTAGGACGACGTCGGCCTGCTCGAGCAGTCGCGCGGCGCGCAGCGTCAAAAGGTCCGGCGCACCGGGGCCGGCGCCAACCAGATAGACCCTGCCGGCGACCGCACGCCGTGGGTCTGGAGGCACCTCGCGAGGCAGCGCCGGGGGCTCGGCCACCGCAGGACCCGTCAGCGCGCGGCTGCTCAGGCCGCGGCGCCCGCAGCCACGATCATCCCCGCGCCGACCGTGTTGTTGGTCGACTCGTCGATGACGATGAAGGCGCCAGTGGCTCGGTTCTCCGCGTAGGCATCGACCGCGAGCGGCTGCGCCAGACGCAGGCGGATGCGGGCGATGTCGTTCATGGCGAGGCTCGCGGCAGGCTCCTGCGCCAGGGTATTGACGTCAACACGGTAATCGATGCCGGCGACCTTGGCCTTGCTGGTGCGAGTGGTGTGGCGCACCAGATACGTCCGCGCCGGCGAAAGCGGTGTCTCCGAGAACCAGCAGACCATGCCCTCGATCTCCTTGGTCACAGCCGGCTGCTCGTCACTTGGTACCAGCATGTCGCCACGCGAGACGTCGATCTCGTCTGCAAGGAGGATAGAGACCGACTGCTCGTGGATGGCCTCGGGCAGCGCGACGGCACCCAGCTCGATGCGCTTGACCACGCTGCTCTGGCCTGAAGGCAGGGCGGTGACGCGGTCGCCGACCTTGACCGAGCCCGATTCGACGCGGCCCATGAAGCCGCGGTAGTCGTGCAGCTCGGGGTCGTCGGAGGCCTGCGGGCGGCAAACGTACTGCACCGGGAAGCGGAACACCTCGGCCCGCTCGGTGTGGGCAGCCGGAGCCGCCTCAAGCACCTCGAGCAGGGTAGGGCCGGTGTACCAGGCCATCGCCTCGCTGCGGTCGACGATGTTGTCGCCGTTGAGCGCAGACATCGGGATGAAGCGCACGTCGGCCAAGCCGATCTCCGCCGCGAACGCGCTGTATTCGCTGCAGATTCGGTCGTACGTGGCGCGGTCATGGCCGACCAGATCCATTTTGTTGACGGCGACGACAATGTGCGGGATGCCGACCAGCTTGGCCAGATAGGAGTGGCGGCGGGTCTGCGTGAGCACGCCACGGCGCGCGTCAATGAGGATGATCGCGAGGTTGGCGGTCGAGGCGGCGGTGACCATGTTGCGCGTGTACTGCTCGTGGCCCGGGCTGTCGGCGATGATGTACTTGCGCGTGCCGGTGCTGAAGTAGCGGTAGGCCACGTCGATGGTGATGCCCTGCTCGCGTTCGGCCTGCAGGCCATCGGTCAGGAGCGACAGGTCGACCGCATCCATGCCACGCTTCTTCGAGGTCTTCTCGATCTGGTTCAGCGTGTCGGCGAGGATGGTCTTGGTGTCGAACAGCAAGCGTCCGATGAGCGTGCTCTTGCCGTCGTCGACGCTCCCGCAGGTCATGAAGCGCAGGAGGGTATCGGCGTGCTCGCCGGCGCCATTGCTGTGAGGATGTATAAGGTTAGACATATAGATCATTGAAAAGGCTAGAAATAGCCTTCCTTCTTGCGCTGCTCCATGCTCGCCTCGGAGGTCTGGTCGTCCAGACGCGTGGCGCCGCGCTCGGTGATGGTGGTGGTGGCGGTCTCGAGCACGATCTTCGCCACCGTGTCGGCGTCGGACTCGACCGGCGCGGTGCAGGTGATGTCGCCGACGGTGCGGAATCGCACCAGGCGGTTCTCGACCGCTTCGCCAGATTTCGGCAGGTTGATCACCGACCCGTCAGCCAGAGGCACGTTGACCGGCATCATCGCGCCGCCGCGCATCACCACATCGCGCCGGTGCGCAAAGTAGATGCTCGGCAGCTCGAGGCCTTCGCGCTCGATGTACTGCCAGACGTCCATCTCGGTCCAGTTGC
>DALYGT010000082.1:0-2427 GCA_031971375.1 Burkholderiales bacterium
GGAGGAGATCGCGTGAGTTTTCTCGACAAGGAACAGACCATCGCCGGGCCCGGTTTCAACCGCTGGCTGGTCCCACCCGCCGCCCTGGCGATCCATCTCTGTATCGGCATGGCCTACGGCTTCTCGGTGTTCTGGAAGCCGCTCGGCAAGGCGCTGGTCGGCGAGGACGGCAAGCCGCTCGCCGAATGCGCGGCCGGTGCCACCACGTTTGCGGACAAATGGGCTGGCACCCTGCGCGCGCTGACCGCGACCGACTGCAACTGGTCGCAGTTCGACCTCGGCTGGATGTACACGCTGTTCTTTGTCCTGCTCGGCATCGCTGCGGCGGTGTGGGGCGGCTGGCTCGAGCGCGCCGGCCCGCGCAAGGCAGGTCTCGTCTCGGCCGTCTGCTGGTGCGGCGGTATGCTCATCTCGGCCTATGGCGTACACATCCACCAGTTGTGGTTGATGTGGCTCGGCTCCGGGGTCATCGGTGGGGTGGGTCTGGGGCTTGGCTACATCTCGCCGGTCTCCACCCTGATCAAGTGGTTCCCCGACCGGCGTGGCATGGCCACCGGCATGGCCATCATGGGCTTTGGCGGCGGCGCCATGATCGGCTCGCCGCTCGCGACGCTGCTGATGAAGCACTTCGCGACGCCGACCGACCCCGGCGTGGCATCGACCTTTGTCGTGCTGGCGCTGGTGTATTCGGTGTTCATGCTCTGCGGCGCCTTTGGCTACCGCGTGCCGCCGACCGGTTGGAAGCCGGAGGGCTGGACGCCGCCAGCCAATGCCGCGGCCAACAGCATGATCGCGTCGCGCCACGTGCACCTCAAAAACGCCCACAAGACGCCGCAGTTCTGGCTGCTCTGGGTGATCCTGTGCATGAACGTCTCAGCCGGTATCGGCATCATCGGCGCCGCCGCACCCATGCTCCAGGAGACCTTCGGCGGGGCGCTGATCGGCAAGCCCGACATCGGCTTTGCCGAGATCAAGGCCGACCCGGCGCTGACTGACCTCGCCGCGGCGGTGGGTGCGGGCTTTGTCGGCCTCATTTCGCTGTTCAACATCTTTGGCCGCATCGCCTGGGCGTCGTCGTCGGACAAGCTCGGTCGCAAGCAGACCTACTTCATCTTCTTCGTGCTCGGCGCTGCGCTGTATGTCGCTGCATCAGTGGGCGCTGACTCCAAGTCGCTGGCGATGCTGGTCGGCGCGTTCTGCGTCATCGCCTCGATGTACGGCGGCGGCTTCGCAACCATCCCTGCGTATCTGGCCGACATGTTCGGCACGCAGTTCGTCGGTGCCATTCACGGCCGGCTGCTCACCGCGTGGTCGACCGCGGGCATCCTCGGCCCGGTGGTGGTGAACTACATGCACGACGTGCGCAAGGAGGCCGGCGTGCCTTTCGACCAGATCTACTCGCCGATCTTCTTTACCCTCGCGGGGATGCTGGTGGTGGGCTTCATTGCCAACCTGCTGGTGCGGCCGGTCGCCGACAAGTGGTTCATGTCGGACGCCGAGTTGGCCGAGGAGAAGCGTCTGGCGCACGAGAAATCGGCCAAAGATGCCGGCGTCAGCGTGACCGGCAGCGCTGGTGGGTTGAGCGGCTTTGCCCTTGTGGCGTGGGCGGCAGTGGGCGTCCCGCTGGCGTGGGGCGTCTGGCAGACGGTGCAGAAGGCGCTCAAGCTGTTCGGCGGTTGACCGACAGTCGCCTTGTGCGGGGGAGGGCCGCCCGAGGGCGGCCTTTTTACGATGCTGCTTGTCTGGGACGGCAGGTCAGCAGAGCCGCGGCGACGCCGGTCTGTGGTGGCGGTTCAGGTCTTGCCAGGCAGGTCAGAGCCCGGATGGACTCATGGGTCCGCCTCCAGCTGGCCGCCGATGTCCATGGCGCTGTGGAGGACTCGCAACACCAGGATCGTTTCATCATCCTGAGTGCGGTACAGGATAAGGTAACGCTCAAAGGGGCAGACTCGGACATGTTCGCCAAGATCGGGGCGTGCCCTGTAAGCCAAAGGATGATTCGCGACCTTTTGCGCTTGGACTTCGATCCTGTCCACCAGGGCCTCCGCTCGCGCGAGACTGTCCTGCCCAACGAACCTGAGAATGGACCGCAAATCCCGTTTGGCGAGTACCGAGAAGCGACAGCGCATCAAGCCTCGTTGCGTTGCTTTGCCATCTCTTCGAGTTCCCTGCGAAGTTCAGCAAAGACGATCTCCGCGTCGATCGGCTCACCCACCTCGCCCTCGGCGATCGCCGCGCGCAGGGCGGCGAGTTTGGCCTCGTACGTCTGCGCCTCTTGCTCCAGCAAGCGCAAGCCTGCGCGGACCACTTCGCTGACGTTGTTGTATCGACCGGAATCCACTTGTTCTCGCACGAAACTCTCAAAATGGGTGCCAAGGGCAACGCTGGTCGGCATGACACGCTCCTATCAGTTAATAACTGATAGTG
>DALYGT010000082.1:2527-6451 GCA_031971375.1 Burkholderiales bacterium
CCAAGGGCAACGCTGGTCGGCATGACACGCTCCTATCAGTTAATAACTGATAGTGAAGCAGACGTGCTTGCTGCCGGCAACATGGCCACGACACAGCCTGCGCCAATCCGCAAAGACGCGCATCGGCCAGTTGGCGGATGGGCTCAGGGGCTCGAAGCTTCGGAGCTTGCTGCCTGACGAGGCGCGTTTTTACAGTCTGGTAGGCGATTGTCTTGCTGGCCGACTCAGGCTTGCCCGAGGTAGGCCGCTTGCACCCGCGGGTCGCGCACCAGTTCGGCGGATGCGCCCTCGAGCGTGAGTCGGCCGTGCTCCAGCACCACCGTGCGCTCGCACAGTTCCATCGCCAGCCGCGCGTTCTGTTCGACCAGCAGCAGCGTGACTCCTTGCGCGCAGACCTCGCGCAGCGTGGCAAAGATCTTCTCCACCATGATCGGGCTCAGCCCCATCGACGGCTCGTCCAGCAGCAGCAATCGCGGGCGGCCCATCAGCGCCCGCCCGATGGCAAGCATCTGCTGCTCGCCGCCGGACAGCGTGCCGGCCAACTGCTCGCGCCGCTCGGCCAAGCGCGGGAAGCGCACGTACTGGGCGTCGAGGTCAGCGGTGATGGCCTCGCTATCGTCGCGGCAATGCGCGCCCATCAGCAGGTTCTCGTGGACCGACAGGGTCGGGAAGATGCCGCGGCCCTCGGGCACCAGCGCCATCCCCTTGGGCAACCGCGTGTGCGCCGGCTCGCTGTCGACGCGCTGGCCGTCGAGGTGGATCTCGCCGTCACGCGACGGCAACAGCCCGGCAACCGCCTTGAGCAGGGTGGTCTTCCCGGCACCATTGGCGCCGATGAGTGCCAACCGCGCACCGGTCTCGAGCGCCAACGAGACACCACGCAGGGCCTCGATGCGGCCATAGGCGACGTGGAGGTCTTGGATCTGCAGCAGCGGCATGGTCATGGACGCGCTCCCGCAGATCGCGCCGGCTGTCCTCCAGATGCGGCGAGCGGGCCCTCACCGGACGAACCGGAGGCCGGGCTGCCGAGGTAGGCCTCGATCACCTTCGGGTCGTTGCGCACCAGGTCTGGCACGCCGTCAGCGATGCGCCGGCCAAAATCGAGCACGGTGACGCGGTCGCACAGGCCCATCACCAGCTTGACGTCGTGCTCGATGAGCAGCAGTGTGGTGCCGTCGTCGCGGATGCGCGCCAGCAGGTCGCGCAGCGCATCGGTCTCCGCGGGGTTCATGCCCGCGGCAGGCTCGTCCAGTGCAAGTAATCTCGGCTGCGCAGCCAGTGCGCGCGCGATCTCCACTCGCCGCTGGTCACCATAGGAGAGTTCGCCCGCAAGGCGCGACGCGTGTCGCCCGACGCCGACATAGTCGAGCAGCGCCAAGGCGTGCTCGCGCAGCCGCGCCTGCTCACGGCGCAGGGCGGGCGAAGGTAGCAGTGCGCCCAGCACGCCGGCCGAGCCGCGCAGGTGGGCACCCGCAAGGACGTTGTCGAGCACCGGCATGCCCGCGAACAGGCGGATGTTCTGGAAGGTTCGCGACAGCCCCGCCGCCACCACCCGATGCGGCTCCAGCCCGCCGATCAACGCACCGTCCAACTGCACGGTGCCCGCGTCTGCCGTGTAAAGACCGGTCAGCACGTTGAAGAGCGTGGTCTTGCCGGCACCGTTGGGGCCGATCAGGCCGTGGATGTGCCCCGGCGCTACTTCCAGCATGACGTCGTCGAGCGCCTGCAAGCCGCCGAAGCGCTTGCTGAGGCCGGTGGCGGAGAGCAGTGGTCTCATCGGACACGCTCCCTGCAAACCGGAGCGTCACTGCAGTGTGACTGCCTGGTCCCAGAGACACAGAGACTGGCCTCACATGACGCAACAGTGCGGCGCTTCACCGACCGATTCCCTTGGGCCAAAGCCCCGCCGGACGCAGCAACATCATCGCCACCAACGCCAGCCCGAACACCAACATGCGCAGGTCGGCGGGGTCGACCCAGATGTGGCCGAGTGCCATCTGTTGCAAGGGCCCGAGCGCGCGCAGCGCCTCCGGCAGCGTCGCCAGAATCACCGCGCCGACGATGACGCCCGGCACGTGGCCCATCCCGCCGAGCACGATCATGCACAGCACCATGATCGATTCGGTCAGCGAGAAGCTCTCCGGGCTGATGAAGCCCTGGAATCCAGCAAACAGGCCGCCCGCCATCCCGCCCGCGGCGGCACCCAGCGCGAATGCCAGTAACTTGTAGCGGCGCAGGTCGATGCCGCAAGCGGCAGCCGCCAACGGGTCCTCGCGGATGGCCTGCCAAGCGCGGCCGATGCGCGAGTGCTCGAGCCGGGTGCTGGCCCACGCCAGTGCGGCCGCCAGCGCGATGAACAGCAGGCAGGGCATGTAGGCGGCGGGAATCTCCAGCCTGCCGATCTGCAGCGCTTGGGAAAAGTCGATGCCGCCGATGCGCAGGGGGTCGATCTGGTTGACGCCCTGCGGCCCGTTGGTGATGTTCACCGGCGAGTTGAGGTTGTTGATGAAGATGCGCGTGATCTCGCCGAAGCCCAGCGTCACGATGGCCAGATAGTCGCCGCGGAGTCGCAGCAGCGGCGTGCCGAGCAGCAGACCGAACAGGCCGGCCGCGCCGGCCGCCAGCGGCAGCGTCGCCCACAGCGGCCAGTGCAGACCGAACTGCGGGCTGGCGAGCAGCGCATAGGTGTAGGCGCCGACCGCAAAGAAGGCGATGTAGCCCAAGTCGAGCAGGCCGGCGTAGCCGACCGTGATGTTGAGGCCGAGCGCCAGCACCACGTAGAGCGCCGCAAAACTCAGGATGCGGACCCAGGTGACGCCGAGCAGGCCGTCGGCGAGCCAGGGGAGGGCGGCAAGCGCCAGCCCCGATAACACGAGCAGAAGGATGTGCCGGGCACTCATCGACCTGCCCTCGCACGGAAGCAGCTTTGCGAGAGACACCGTACCGGCTGCAGGCGGATGGTCGGCGCGTCACGCACGGTCGGCCCCCTTGCTGCCCAAGAGCCCCGACGGTCGCAGCACCAGCACCACGATCAGCACCAGGAAGGCGAACACGTCCTGGTAGTGGCTGCCGAGGAAGCCGCCCGTCAGCGAGCCGATGTAGCCGGCTCCGAAACTCTCGATGACGCCCAGCAGCAGGCCGCCGAGCACCGCGCCGCCGAGGTTGCCGATGCCGCCGAGCACTGCCGCCGAGAACGCCTTGAGCCCGAGCATGAAGCCCATATAGTAATGCGCCAAGCCGTAGTAAGCGCTCACCATGACGCCGGCGAAGGCGCCCAGCGCCGCGCCGATCAGAAAGGTGGCGCGGATCACCCCATCGGTGTCGACGCCCATCAATTGCGCGGCGTCGCGGTTCTGCGCGGTCGCGCGCATCGAGCGGCCCAAGCGGGTGCGGTGCACCAGCCACCAGAGCGCCGCCAGCACCGCGCCGGCGCCGCCGAGGATGAGCAGCTGCAGCGGGCTGACCGCCGCGCCAGCGACATCGAAGGGCGTGTTGTCGAGCGTCTCCGCCATGGTCCGGTACTGGCGGCCCCAGACCAGCATGGCGACGTTCTGCAGCACGATCGAGACGCCGATGGCGGTGATGAGCGGCGCCAGCTTGGGCGCGTTGCGTAGCGGCCGGTAGGCGATGCGCTCGACCGCGGCCGCCAATGCCATGCAGGCCAGCGCCGCGACGCCGATGCCAGCCGCCAGCGCCCAGCCGCCGGGCAGGGCACCACCGAGTGCCGCCACCACCGAGACCGCGATCATGGCACCCATCATCACCACCTCGCCGTGGGCGAAGTTGATCAGGCCGAGGATGCCGTAGACCATGGTGTAGCCGAGCGCGACCAGCGCGTAGATCGCGCCCACGGTGAGGCCGTTGACCAGCTGCTGCAGGAACAGCGCGCCCGGGCCTGGCGGGGCCTCGGGTAGCGGTAGCGGC
>DALYGT010000083.1:0-2937 GCA_031971375.1 Burkholderiales bacterium
CCAGCTGAGGCGATGTCGAAGCCATCGACCAGCGGTGCCAGCAACTGCAGCAGTTCCGCCAGTGGGTTGGCCTTGATCGCATAGTGCAGGCGCACGCCGTTTGGCAGCAGGTCACGCACCTCCTCCACCCGAGTCCGCACGAGTCTGCCGTCGATCGCGTAGAGCGGAGTGCCGATGCGGTCGGCCAGCGCGGTGGCGGGCTTATCGCCCAGCAGCAGGCCGCCAGCCGCGTCCACGCGGAACAGTGGTGGTGCGTGGACGGGCTTGATGGCGGTATCGCTCATCGTGAGTGGCTCGGCGTGCTTGGCTGGAAAGACAGCGTCAGTGTAGCCGCGAGGCGTCGCACACCTCGCGCGGCCCGATCAGTCACCACGCGCCGCGCCCCGTGCCAAAACGCTGACCGTGGCGCCGCGGAGGACGGCCTCACGGATCAGGACGCGGTCGAACTTGCCGTTCTGGTTGCGCGGCAGCGGGCCTCGCCAGAACTCGATCTGTCGCGGCACCATCCAGGCGGGCAGCGCGGCGCGCAGCGCGGCTTGGAGGCGGCTCTCTTGGCCAGACACGAAGCTGTCGGGCGCTCTGGTACCGGTGTATCGGCCGGCATGCCCGGAGGCATCATCGGCCTGCGCTTCCTCGCGTTCCGGGTGCTGCCCCACGGTCAGCACGATGACCTGCCCCAGCAGCGCATCGGGTACACCCACAGCGACACATTCGGGCCAACCTGCTGCAGCAGCTGCGGCCTCGACCTCGGTCGGGCTGACGCGGTAGCCCGAGGTCTTGATCTGCTCGTCATCCCGGCCGACGAACCACAGGTAGCCGTCGGCATCGGCGCGCACCGTGTCGCCCGACCACACCGCAGGGGCGCCATCGGGGCCGGCACGAAAGCGCTGCGTGCTGCGCGCCGGGTCGTTCCAGTAGCCGCGCGCGACCAGAGGGCCTTGCTGTACGAGTTCGCCGGGTTCGCCGGCTTCGCAGGAGGTGCCATCGGGGCGCGGCACGTGTAGACGCGTGCCCCCGGGGATGGCGATGCCGATCGAACCCGGCTTGCGGTCGAAGTCTTCCGGCGGCAGATGGCTGGCGCGGAAGGCTTCGGTGAGGCCGTACATGGCAACCGGCTGCACTTGCGGCCAGTGGCCTCGCAGCGCCTGCCAAGCGCCTGCCGGCAGGTGGCCGCCTGTGTTGGCGAAGTAGCGCAAGCTCCGACGCTGGTGTGCCGCAGGTCCGTCCTTGCCGGGTTCTGCGTGCGCGGTGGCGCTCGCCCCCTCTGCGTCGTGGTGAACGCCAGATGCATCTGCTGGCCTTTGCGCCATGACCCGCAGAAGTTGAAGGTACAGCGGCGGCACCGCGGTCATGCCAGTGATGCGGTACTTGTCGATCGCGGTGAGCACGTCTGCGGGGAACAGATAGTCCAGCAGCACCACCGAAGCGCCAGCCGCAAAAGCCGTGGTGAGTTGCGAGAAACCGGCATCAAAGCTCAGCGGCAGCACCGCCAGGAGTCGGTCATGGGGGCCATTGCCGAGGTAGGCGTTGACCGCTGCAGCACCGGCCAGCAGGTTGGCGTGCGTCACCATCACGCCCTTGGGTGCGCCGGTGCTGCCGGAGGTGTAGAAGAGCACAGCCAGCTCTTCAGGGTCGCGCTCGAGGCCTGGTGGGCGGGGTGCTGCATCAGCTGGCTGTGCACCCGTCAGGCCTCCGATGACCCCCGCGCCACCCGCAGACCTCGGGCTGAGCCTCAGCCATGGCGCCGACTCGACGTCGATCGCCCGCCAACCCGATCCGGGTGTGCGGTCAGACAGTGGGTCTACACGGGTCGCGCCTTCGTCCACGAGGCCGCCAGGCGGATCCTCCAGCGCGCGCAGTCTCGCGCCGTCGCTCAGCAGCAAGGTGGCACGGCAGTCGGCCAGACAGGCGAGAACCTGGGACGCGCGCAGTGCCGGGTTGATCGGCACCGCGACGTGCCCGGCGCGCATCGCTGCGAACAGCGCCACCACGGTCTCGACACGCTTGTCGAGCCAGACGCCGACGCGGGAACCGCGCAGCGGACAGGCCTCTCGCAGCCACAGGGCGGCGTTGTCTACGGCAGCATCGAGCGCGGCGTACGACGTTGAATGTCCTTCGCGCCAGAGGGCCGGCGCGTCGCGCCACTGCTGCGCCGCTCTACGCAACAGCTGGTCTGCCGTCGCCATGGTCACGCGGCGTCCGCCTCCCTATAATGTCGCCCCCGGACCCGGTCCGGACTTGGCGCGATCATGGCAGCAGACATGCAGACAGAACTGGCACGCATTCTCGAAGACGTCCTCGTCCTCAATGGGCGTGGGATATCGCTCAAGGCTGATTCGCGGCTGATGGGGGCGATCCCGGAGCTCGACTCGATGGCGGTGTTGTCGGTGCTCGAGGCGATCCGCGACCGCCTCGATGTCAGCATCGCCGACGACGAGATCGACGGCCGCATGTTCAGCACGCTGGGCGCGCTGACGGAATACGTGAGCGCGCGCGCGGCCAACTAGCGTTCGCCGGACTTTCCGCCCTTGTTCTTGCGGGCCGGCGTCTCCGGCTCAGCCGGCACTTCCTCGTCGACAAGGTCGACCACGGTGCTGTGGATCTCAACGTCGAACCAGGTCCAGAACGCTTGGAGCGAGCGGTCCTTGGGCCAGAGCTTGGTGTCGTCGACCCAGCTGCCCAGTTCTGCTTCGAACAGCTCCACGCCGATCTCGTCGATGAAGCTCACGGCATCCTCAGGTTCTTCGAACTCCGGGACGAGCAGGGCCGTGCAGTCGATGCGCAACTGGTCGAGGGTCAGCTCGACCTCGTTGCCGGGGACGCCGCGCAGCCAGTCGAGGAAGGGCTGTTTGGGTTTGATGACGGCGAGATTGCGGTCGATGACGTACACGGGTGTCTCCAGTCGCGCCGACGGGCGCCATGCCGCCGATTATCGCA
>DALYGT010000083.1:3037-6407 GCA_031971375.1 Burkholderiales bacterium
CAGCCGCGCTGCTGCGAATGCCAGTGTTCGGTCGCGACCCAGCGCGCGCGTTCTGCACTGAATCGCAGCCTGGCCCACCGCACCGCCTCGCCAGAAAAGATGCCGTAGCCGGCGCTGAAGAAGGCGTCGAGGCGTGCGTCGTCGACTTCCGATGCGGCGGCGTCCAGGGTCCTCATCTCACGGATGCCATCGAGCGCGAAGCTGCGAAGCCCCTCGCGCAGATGACACCAAGCGTCGAGGTACCAGTTGCCGCGATAGTGGACCAGCCGTTGCGGCGACACCGTGCGCTCGGTAGTCTCGTCCTTGGCCCTTGCGTAGTAGCGCACCTGCAGCCGCTTGCGCTGCAGCAGCGCCAAGCCGATCCCGGGGAACAGGTGGTTGCTCGGCGGTCGCGCACCAGAGCGGGTGATGCGGATGCGCCGCCGCAGTTCCCTTGAGTCGACCTTGCCATCGCCAAGGATGGCGTCGATGCGGGCCATGAGTGGCTGGATGTGCGGTTTGAGCAGATCGCTGTCGAGCTCCTGCAGCAATTGGCTCATGGTCACCAACGCAGCGGCCTCGGCTTCGTTGAACCAGAGCCCGGGCAGGCTGAAGCGCGGTCCGGTGCCTGGCTGGTCGTATCGGTAGCCCCGCAGCTCTCGGTCGTAGACGATCGGCGCGTTGAGGCGGTCACGCAGATAGGCGAGATCGCGTTTGACGGTCGCCTGCGCCACGCCGAGATCGGACTTGAGGGTGGCCATCGAGACCGAGCGGTGACACTCGAGCAGCTGGTTGATACGGTGCAGGCGAGCGGCGTCGTGCATCTGCGGGTCTCCAAAATAATTCGCGACAGTCTATCTGCTGGGTCGCTCTGTGAGCCTCTGCTGGGTGGACGATCGCTCGCTTGATTGCGCGACGGGAAGGGGCAGGCAGACCGACGTTATGTGTAGACTATTCATCCATGACTACTAACTCTGCTTGGAGTGCACGGTTCGCAGTCGCGCCATCGGCCGGAGCGTTCTTGCTGGCGGTCGCGCTACAGTCGCTTTTGGGGTTGCATATCGAAGCCGGGGTCGATATCCCGTGTCTCCCGGCAGGGGTCAGGGTGATCGCAGTCACTGTGTTCGGTGCAGCCGGCGCCTCAGGCCTGGTTCTGGCAGGGCTGGCAGGCGCACCGTTCGTCTACCCCGATGCCGACCCAAATGTCTGGCTGGGGCTAGGCTTGCTCAACGGTCTCATCCCTTTGTTTTCGCTGCACCTGGTGCGACGTTTGTTCGGCATAGGCGATCATTTGCTGGAACTCTCATTCCGTGCGCTCATGGTGCTCATCGCTTTGCAATCGGTGCTCTCGCCGCTGGCCCACCACGCCTTGTTTCTTGTGACCGGGGTCGCACCGGCAAGCCTCTACAACCTTCTCGGCATGATCGTCGGCGATACCGTCGGTGCCATGCTGGTCCTGCTTTTGGTCGCCTTGGTCTGGTCGCGGTTCGGGTCGAGGACCTGAGGACGTTCGCTCGACCCTGTCTGGCGGCACCCGGTCTGGTGGCTCATGTTGCACGCGCGGGTCGAGCTTCGCCAGGCCCGATCAATCGGTCCGGGGAGGTTGCCCAAGGCGCGTGAGATTCTTGGTGCCGGGAGGGGGACTCGAACCCCCACAGTGTCACCACCGGCGGATTTTGAGTCCGCTGCGTCTACCGATTCCGCCATCCCGGCTGGAGGGGAGGGCGGATTATAGGGCTTTGCGACTCAGGTCGCGGGGCTGCCCGGCGAACTCGCCGCCACTGCGCACACCACTTCGGGCATCACGCCCATCACGCGGATGAGGGTGGCGGCTGCACCGGTCGGCACGCGCTTGCCCTGCTCCCAGTTGCGCAGGGTGTGCAGCGGCACGCCGAAGCGTCGCGCGAACTCGACCTGCGTCAGGCCGCTGCGCGCCCGCACCGCCCGAACCGAGAGCGCCGGACTGCCGACGCCGTTGCTGCTACCCCCGAGCAAGCCGATGTGATTGCCGTGACGCGATGGCGGCTTGAGCAGCGCGGCAGCTGCAGAGGCCTGCTCGGGCATCCACTCTCCGTCGACGATGAACGCCCGCAGTCGCCGGCCGGCGTCTGGATCGTCGAACGCGAAGGCGTGTTCGATGCGACCGAAGCGGTCCGCATCCAGCTGCGTGCTGGCCATCCACCAACCGGGGAAGTCGCGCTTGAGCACCGGGCGCACGCGCACCACGCTGAAGCCGCGGTGGCGCGCGTCATGACCGATCGCCGTCAGCACATCGCCGATGCGTTCGGCGGTGCCCTCGAGCACCAGCAGCACCTCATCACCCTGACGGGCGAGGACCCCCGTGATGTTGCGCTTGCGGTTCTCACGCCGGGCCTGCGACAGCAGATCGACCCAACCATCGCCGCCATGTGCCATGCGGCTGCGGCATACCGCCTGCACCAACTGGTTTGCGGTAAGCGCGGGCAGCAGGAGCGGCGGCGGCGACTTGCGCGTGCCGCGCACCGGTTGGCTTTGGGCGGAGGGACTTTGGCGGACGAGGGCGGCGGTCTTCATGGTTCGTAATCTATCGACCGGCCCTGGCCGCTGCCTTGCCGCAGGTCAATCTTCGCTCCACTGTCGAGCGCTCGGGTAGAGTCGCGCCTCTCAGGTCGCTTCCGCGCCCTCGCATCGACGTCTACGCCATGACCCAGCGCCTCTCCGACTACGACTACGAACTGCCGTGCGACCGCATCGCGCAGGTCCCGCTCGCCGACCGTGCCGCGTCGCGCCTGCTGGTGCTGCAGGGTGACGGCATCACCGATTCCACGGTGCGCGAGTTGCCCGGTTGGCTGCAGCCCGGCGACCTGCTGGTCTTCAACGACAGCCGGGTGATCCACGCGCGGCTGCTCGGGCGCAAGTCGACCGGCGGGCAGGTCGAGGTGCTGGTCGAGCGCATCATCGGCGCCAGCGAGGTGCTGGCCATGGTGCGCGCCAGCAAGACGCCGCAAGCCGGCAGCGCTCTGGAGCTCGACGGCGGCATCCGCGCCACCGTGCTGGGCCGGGTCGACGAGTTCTTCCACCTTCGCCTCGAGGCCGAGGCGGGCGAGGGCGGGTCCGTGGCGGACACGGGGGCGCCCGACGCGCTCACCCTGATCGAGCGCCATGGCCGGTTGCCGCTGCCGCCCTACATCGAGCGTGGCGCCGACGCGGTCGACGAGTCGCGCTACCAGACCGTCTACGCGCGCGAGCCGGGCTCGGTGGCCGCACCCACCGCCGGCCTGCACTTCGACGAGCCGCTGCTCGACGCCTTGCGCGCGCACGGCGTCGGCCTGGCGTGGGTCACTTTGCACGTCGGCGCGGGCACCTTCCAGCCGGTGCGCGTCGAGGACCTCGACCAGCACGTCATGCACCG
>DALYGT010000084.1:0-6398 GCA_031971375.1 Burkholderiales bacterium
GCCCTTCATCGCCGCGAACGGCAGCAGCCGCGTCAGACCGTGCTCGAGCTGCTCCGGCGACTCGATGCCGCGGGCAGCGAACAGGCGTGCAAGCAGCGCCGAGGCGGCATGGGCAGAAATCCGGTCGATGGCGTCGGGAGACGCGTACCGCTGGCAGATGGTCATGGTGCGATTCTGCCCGCATCCCATCGGTAGAACGCCACCAGCTGCCGATAGACCTCGGGCAGCGCCGCACGCACCTCCCACGGCAGCTCGAAGAACGCCTCGCTCATCACCGCAAAGAACTCCTCGGGGCTCTCGGCGGCATAGGGGTCGAGCCAGGGCATGCGCTCCGGCCGCGCAAGGAAGGCCTCGAACGCGGCCGTCCACGCCGCGTGCCAATCCGCCCGCGACATGCCAGCGTGCAGTGGCGGGCAGCCGTTGGCAGCGCCATCGAGCATGTCGAGCTTGTGCGCGCACTCGTGGATGACCACGTTGAACCCGTCGCCGCGACCACCGGCCCTCACATCCGCCCACGACAGGACCAGCGGCCCCTGCACCCATGCTTCGCCGATGCGAGGCTCGGGTCGGCGGTGCTGCACGCCGGCCTCATCGACCCACTCGAGCACCGGCACGAACTCATCCGGGTAGACGATGACGTCCTGCCAGCCGGCGTAGGCCTCCAAGCCAAGACCGAGCACCGGCAGACAGGCCTGCGCGGCGATCAGCAGTTGCATGTCGCTGTCGACCTCGAGTCCACGCGCGCCATAGACTGACTTGCTGGCGAGGAAGCGCCCGCTCATCTGCCGCAGCCGCGCGAGGTCGCCGGCATGCATGCCATCGAGCAGCGGCAGGCGGCGGCGCAGGCGCGCCCATTGCGGCTCGTCGATGACGATCTCGGCCGGGGCACGGAGGCGACGGAGCCAGTCGAACATGTGGCCATCGTAGCCGTTCAGAACGGCCTCGCCGACACGCCGCAGCGACCTCCGACTTGAAATCCGCCGAGCGCATCCCTACTATTAGCACTCGCTGGCGGTGAGTGCTAACAAAGCGCCCGTCAGGACCTTTTCACCCACCCTGTAACCACGGAGCAAACAAGACATGAAGATCCGTCCCCTGCACGACCGCGTGATCGTCAAGCGCCTCGAGGAAGAGCGCAAGTCGGCCGGCGGCATCGTCATCCCCGACAGCGCCACCGAGAAGCCGGTGCGCGGCAAGATCCTCGCTGCCGGCAACGGCAAGATCCTCGAGAACGGCGACGTCCGCCCGCTGGCGGTCAAGGTCGGCGACGAAGTGCTGTTCGGCAAGTACAGCGGCACCGAAGTCAAGATCGACGGCGAAGAACTGCTGGTGATGCGCGAAGAGGACATCGTCGGCGTCATCGAGGGCTAAACCCTTTGCTGCCGGGAAGCGATCCCGGCCCACTGTCCACCCCCATACGGGGCCATCGGCCAACGTGCCGGTCGCCCAAGACACACTTAGGAGCAAGACCAAATGGCTGCAAAAGAAGTCAAGTTTCACGACGCCGCCCGTGAACGCATGGTCCGCGGCGTCAATATCCTGGCCGACGCGGTCAAGGTGACCCTCGGCCCCAAGGGCCGCAACGTGGTTCTGGAGCGCTCGTTCGGTGCCCCGACCATCACCAAGGACGGCGTCTCGGTCGCCAAGGAGATCGAGCTCAAGGACAAGTTCGAGAACATGGGCGCTCAGATGGTCAAGGAAGTCGCTTCCAAGACCTCGGACGTGGCCGGTGACGGCACCACCACCGCCACCGTGCTGGCCCAGGCCATCGTTCAGGAAGGCATGAAGTATGTCGCCGCCGGCATGAACCCGATGGATCTCAAGCGCGGCATCGACAAGGCCGTCGAGGCCCTGACCGCCGAACTCAAGACCTTTAGCAAGCCTTGCACCACCAGCAAGGAGATCGCGCAGGTCGGTTCGATCTCGGCCAACTCCGACGAGCCCATCGGCCAGATCATCGCCGACGCGATGGACAAGGTCGGCAAGGAAGGCGTGATCACCGTCGAGGACGGCTCGGGCCTGCAGAACGAACTCGACGTGGTCGAGGGTATGCAGTTCGACCGTGGCTACCTGTCGCCCTACTTCATCAACAACGCCGACAAGCAGATGGCGGTGCTGGACAACCCGTTCGTGCTGCTGCACGACAAGAAGGTCAGCAACATCCGTGACCTGCTGCCGGTGCTCGAGCAGGTCGCCAAGGCTGGCCGTCCGCTGCTGATCATCGCCGAGGACGTCGAAGGCGAGGCGCTCGCCACGCTGGTGGTCAACAACATCCGCGGCATCCTCAAGACCGTCGCCGTCAAGGCGCCGGGCTTTGGAGACCGCCGCAAGGCCATGCTCGAGGACATCGCCATCCTCACCGGCGGCACCGTCATCGCCGAAGAAGTCGGCCTGTCGCTGGAGAAGGTCACGCTGCAGGATCTCGGCCAGGCCAAGCGCATCGAAGTCGGCAAGGAAGAGACCACGATCATCGATGGCGTCGGCTCGGCCGATGCGATCAAGGGCCGCGTCGCCCAGATCAACAAGCAGATCGAGGAATCGACCTCCGACTACGACAAGGAAAAGCTGCAGGAGCGCAAGGCCAAGCTGGCCGGCGGTGTTGCGGTGATCAAGGTCGGTGCTGCGACCGAGGTCGAGATGAAAGAGAAGAAGGCCCGCGTCGAAGACGCCCTGCACGCCACCCGCGCTGCGGTCGAAGAAGGCATCGTCGCCGGTGGTGGCGTGGCCCTGCTGCGCGCCCGTTCGTCGATGAAGGACGTCAAGGGTGCGAACGTCGACCAGGACGCCGGCGTCAAGATCGTGCTCAAGGCGATCGAAGCGCCACTGCGCCAGATCGTCGCCAACGCTGGCGACGAGCCGAGCGTGGTCATCAACAAGGTGCTCGAAGGCAAGGGCAACTTTGGTTACAACGCCGGCACCGGTGGCTATGGCGACATGGTCGAGATGGGCGTGCTGGACCCGACCAAGGTCACCCGCACCGCCCTGCAGAACGCTGCCTCGATCGCCGGTCTGATGCTGACCACCGACTGCATGGTGGCGGAGCTGCCGAAGGACGACAAGCCGGCCATGCCCGACATGGGCGACATGGGCGGCATGGGGATGTAAACCCTATGGCGGGGCTTCGGCCCCGCCGGTCGTCAGCAAAAACAGAGACCCCGCCTCGGCGGGGTCTCTGTTTGCGTGGTCAGTCGGCGCGTGTGGCGAAGCCTCTTAACCAGGGTTCAAGGTGCGCCATGTCGAAGGTGCCCGCCTCGAACATGGCGATCATCTCGCTGTGAATCTGCATGGACGGTCGCCGCAATTGCCAGCCATTGATGCGCAAGAAAACATCGGCTGCAGCAAACGCGATGCGCTTGTTGCCATCGACAAAAGGGTGGTTGATGGCAAGGCTCTCCAGTAACGCAGTGGCTTCTGCGACGACATCGTCGTAGTAGCCCGTCTGCGGACGAAACAGCGCCGCTTCCAGCGCGCCGGGGTCACGCAAGCCGGGAGAACCGCCGTAGCGCTGGATGAGTACAGCGTGCATCCCCAGCACATCGGCCAGGGTGAGGTAATCGCGCGCCACCTTACTTGGCGAGCTCGCGGTAGAGCGCGTCGAACTCGCCAAGGCTCGCCGAGAATGACGCCATCACGTGCCGACGCGGTCGCTCTTTCTGCTGACGGTCGATGTAGTCACGCAGCGCTTCGTCGAGCACAGACTGGAACTGCCGCCCCTGCGCTTCAGCGATCTGGCGCAATGCGGCCAATACCTCTGGTGCTGCTTGGGACGAGAATTTCTGGAGGTGCAGCGCGCTCACAAGATGTCCTCATGACGATTCAAGATTCATCATGATAGAGCAAGTTGGATCAGAGCAACCGTACTCCGGCAGCGCCGGTCCCTGACCGATCAAGGGAAAACGTCGCCCGCCGGGGTTTCTGCCTCAGCGCCCCCCAACCCTCGCTCAAGGCTGATCGAGCGAGCCCATCGCTTTGGGGTAGGTCACCACGCCCCATGGCGTGTCGAAACCATCGAGCCGGTGCGTGACTTCGAGTGAGGCAGCGTCGATGGTCAGCACCTCGTTGGACTTGCCACAGGCCAGCAGGATCTGGCGGTCATCAGGCGTGAAGCTGAAGTGCCAGCAGCGGCCACCGGTGGCGACCTCGCCGAGTTTGTCGAAGGTCTTGGCGTCGAACACCTCGAGCTTCTTGTCCTGACCAGCGGCGACATAGAGGCGCTCGCCCTTGCGATCGAACGCGACGCCATACGGCGACTTGCCAGTGTCTACGGTCTTGACCACCTTGAAGTTACTGTCCATGACCATGAACTTGTTGCCGACCTCCAGCGTGGCCACGTAGGTCTTGCCATCTGGCGACACCTTGATGCCGCGCGGGCGGTTGCCGTAGTCGGCAGTCTTGACGGTCTTGACGAGTTTTCGGGTGCCAATGTCGTGCACGGTGACGGTGTTGTCGGCCTCATTGGTGACGATCAACTTCTTGCCATCCTTGCTGAACTCGATGCCCTCGGTCTCAGGCCCGCCGACGATGTCGCCGATCTTCTTGCCCTTCTTGAGATCCAGGATGGCGATGCGGGCAGGCTCCTCGTCACCATCGTCGTCACTCTTGGCGGCGGCCTCGCCCGGCTTGGGCGGCGGGCCGGCCTTGGCGCTCGGCTCGTATGACACGAAGGCGCGGTCGCCACGGATGCGGACGAACTCGGGGTTCTTGCCGACCTTGATCTCGCCGAGCTGTGCACCGGTGGCGGCGTCGAGGATGGTCACGCCGCCGGTCTCGCGCGTCGCGACGACCAGCCGCTTGCCGTCGGTCGTGATGCCGATGCCGCGCGGACCCTTGCCCGCGAGGTCAAAGTGGCCGGTGGTCTGCAGCGAATCGAGGTCGAGCACGGTCACGCCCGTGTTCTGGCTGGTGACAAAGGCCTGACCGGCAGCTGCTGCGGGCGCACTGGCGGTCGCCACAGAAGCACTGAGGGCCACGACAATGGCGACCGCGGTGGACGACGGACGGAAGGATGGGACGGACGGCATGGTTTTCTCCGGGGTGGTCTGGTGAGGCAAGCGCCGCCGCTGGCGCGTGCACAGCGCGCGGCAGTATAGATTCGCGCCATCGCCGCAGGTTCAGCAGAATGTCGGCTGCACCGGCAAATCGGGTTTCACACCCGGTCACCCCCGC
Source organism: Burkholderiales bacterium (assembly GCA_031971375.1). GTDB lineage: Bacteria > Pseudomonadota > Gammaproteobacteria > Burkholderiales > UBA3065 > UBA3065. The sequence continues at coordinate 5,167 of DALYGT010000084.1, forward strand.
GCCACAGCACCCGCTGCATGCAGGCGCTCGATCGCCTGCGCCAGGGTCTGCATGCCCGCGCTCTGCCCGGTCTGCATGGCGCTCTCCAGCTGCGCCAGACGCGACTCGCGGATCAGGTTCACCACCGCCGGCGTCGCCGCCAACACCTCGTGCGCGGCGACCCGCCCACCGCCCGCGCGTGGCAGCAGCCGCTGGCACACGACCCGCGCGAGGCTGGCGGCGAGAGCGCCGCGCACGAGGTCACGCTCGCCCTGCGGAAAGCTGCCGACGATGCGGTCGATGGCCGAGGCCGCGCCGCGTGCGTGCAGCGTCGCGAGCACCAGATGCCCGGTCTCGGCAGCGGTGAGCGCGAGGCGGACGGTCTCCAGGTCGCGCAACTCGCCGACCAGCAACACGTCCGGGTCCTCGCGCAACGCCGCCCGCAGCGCAGTGGAAAAGTCCGCCGTGTCGCGGCCGACCTCGCGCTGGCTCACCAGCGAGCGCCGCGAGGCATGGACGAACTCGACCGGGTCCTCGATGGTGACGATGTGCGCGTCGCGCTGGCGGTTGATGGCATCGACCAGTGCGGCGAGGGTGGTCGACTTGCCGCTGCCGGTGGCACCGCACACCAGCACCAAGCCTTCCTCGCGGTGGACCATGCCGGCCAGTGCCGGCGGCGCACCGATCGAGGCCAGCGTCGGGGCCTCGCCGGGGATGCGCCGCAGCACTGCGGCGGGCCCGCGTGCCTGGCGAAAGGCGTTGATGCGGTAACGCGCATCGCCAGCCTGAAAGCCAAGGTCCATGTCGCCGCTCGCCGCGAACGCTGCCGCCGCTATCGGCCCCATCAGCGCGGCGAGCCCGGACGCGACCGCATCCGCGTCCATCGCGCCGGCCCCCTCGACAGGCCGCAGCAGCCCATCGACGCGCAGACGCGGCACCTCGCCTGCCGACAGGTGGAGGTCGGAGGCGCCCGCCCGCGCGGCCGCTTCGAGCAGCCGCAGAACATCCCAAGTACACTCGTCAGCCATGTCGGACACCGCCGCCTCCCATCCGGTCATCGCCGTTCGCGCCGCGCTGGACGCTGCCGCCCACCGTGCCGGGCGCGCCCCGTCGGACATCACATTGGTCGCCGTCTCCAAGACCTTCCCCGCCGAGGCGGTGCGCGCGGCCCACACGGCGGGGCAGCGCCACTTTGGCGAGAACTATGTGCAGGAAGGCTGCGCCAAGATCGATGCACTCGGCGACCTCGAGGG
>DALYGT010000085.1:0-2022 GCA_031971375.1 Burkholderiales bacterium
CCGACGGGCAGAAGCGGTCGGCCTACGACCAGTTCGGCCACGCCGGGGTGGATGGCACGGCCGGTGGTGGCGGACCGCGTGGCGGGCCCGACTTCGCCGACGCCTTTGGCGACATCTTCGGTGACATCTTCGGCCAGGCGCGCGGTGGACGCAGCAATGTCTACCGCGGCGCCGACCTGCGCTACAACCTCGAGATCAGCCTCGAACAGGCCGCACGCGGCACCGAGACGCAGTTGCGCGTGCCGACCATGGAGGCATGCGGTACCTGCGGCGGCACCGGCGCCAAACCCGGAACCCAACCGATCACCTGCCGCACCTGCAAGGGCCACGGCCAGGTGCGCATGCAGCAGGGCTTCTTCAGCATCCAGCAGACCTGCCCGGTTTGTCATGGCAATGGCAAGGAGATCCAGGATCCTTGCCGAAGCTGTCACGGCGCGGGCAGGGTCAAGTCACACAAGACCTTGTCGGTCAAGATCCCGGCAGGCGTCGACGAGGGCGACCGTATCCGCCTCTCCGGCGAAGGCGAGCATGGCGTGAACGGCGGTCCGGCGGGCGACCTGTATGTGGTCATCCACATCAAGGACCACGCCGTCTTCAAGCGCGACCACGACGACCTGCACTGCGAGATGCCGGTGTCCTTCACCACCGCGGCGCTAGGCGGCGAGATCGAGATCCCCACGCTCGACGGTTCGGCGCGCATCAAGATCCCGGCCGAGACGCAGAGCGGGCAGGTGTTCCGGCTGCGCGGCAAGGGTATCAAGGGCGTGCGCAGTCACTCTACGGGCGACCTGATGTGCCACGTGATGGTCGAGACGCCGGTCAAGCTCACCGAGCGCCAAAAGGAGCTGCTGCGCGAGTTCGAGGCGATCAGCGCCGGGTCGCCGGAGCGGCACAACCCGCGCGCGCAGTCTTGGATGGACAAGGTCCGCGATTTCTTTCAGTAGCAGAAAAGCTGCTGCGATAGACATCTGCGGCGACGCTTTTCTGTAGGCTGTTGCGCGTGAAGATCCACGAATATCAGGGCAAACAGCTCCTCACCCGCTACGGCGTGGCGGTCCCACGCGGCCGTCTGGTCTACACCGCAGCCGAAGCGGCACAGGCGGCGCGTGCGCTTGGCGGTGGCCGCTGGGTGGTCAAGGCGCAGATCCACGCCGGGGGGCGCGGCAAAGGCGGCGGCGTCAAAGTGGTCGACAGCCTCGGGGCGGTCGAGGACGCCGCCCACGGCATGCTCGGCCATGCGCTCGGCACCGCGCAGACCAGCGCACAGGGGCAACTGGTTCGCCGACTGTGGGTCGAGGAGGCGGTCGGCATCTCGCACGAGTACTACCTCGCAGTGGTCACCGACCGCGCCACGCAGACGCTTGCCCTCATCGGCAGCGGCCACGGCGGCATGGAGATCGAGGAGGTCGCCGGACGCGACCCGGAGGCCATCGTCCGCGTCGCGGTCGATCCGCTCGACGGGCTGAGCGACGCTGACGCCACACGGCTGGCGGTCGGCATGGGCCTGCCTGAGCCGATGCACGCAGCAGCACGCGACCTGTTTCTCACGCTGCTGGCGTGTTATCTCGAGACCGACGCCACGCTGCTCGAGATCAACCCGCTGGTCGAGACGACCGACGGCCGGCTCGTCGCGCTCGACGCCAAGTTCGATTTCGATGCCAATGCGCTGTTCCGGCAGGACGATATCAGTGCGCTGCGCGACTTCGACGAAGAAGACCCGCTCGAGGTGACGGCGCGCCAGCACGATCTGGCGTACATCCACCTCGACGGCAACATCGGCTGTCTGGTCAATGGCGCCGGGCTGGCGATGGCCACCATGGACACCATCCAGTTGTTCGGTGGCCGGCCCGCCAACTTTCTCGATGTCGGCGGTGGGGCAACGGCCGCCAAGGTCACCGAAGCGTTCCGCATCATGCTCGCCAACCCCGATGTGCAGGCCATCCTGGTCAACATCTTCGGCGGCATCATGCGTTGCGACACCATTGCGGAGGGTGTGATCGCTGCTTGTCGCGCGGTCGACCT
>DALYGT010000085.1:2122-6371 GCA_031971375.1 Burkholderiales bacterium
GCCGAGGCGCGTACGGCCACCGGCGCTGACGTGAGCGTGGTCTACGTGCCGCCGGCCGGCGCTGCGGCGGCGATCTGGGAGGCGGTCGAGGCCGGCATCCGGCTGGTGGTGGCGATCACCGAGGGCATCCCGGTGCGCGACATGCTGATGCTGCGCGCGCGCATGCGCCGCCGCGAGGCCGAAGGCCACCCCCCGGCGCTGCTACTCGGGCCGAACTGCCCCGGCCTCATCACCCCAGACGAGATCAAGATCGGCATCATGCCCGGCCACATCCACCGCAAAGGGCGCATCGGTGTGGTGTCGCGGTCGGGCACGCTGACCTACGAGGCAGTCGCGCAGTTGAGTGAATTGGGCCTCGGGCAGAGCACCGCGGTGGGCATCGGCGGCGACCCGATCAACGGACTCAAACACATCGACGTGATGCGCGCCTTCCAGGACGACCCGGGAACCGACGCCGTGATCATGATCGGCGAGATCGGTGGCCCCGACGAGGCCGACTGCGCGCGCTGGTGCCGCGAGCACTTCACCAAGCCGGTGGTCGGCTTCATCGCGGGTGTCACCGCCCCGCCGGGGCGACGCATGGGTCACGCCGGAGCGCTGATCTCCGGCGGTGCCGACACCGCCGAGGCCAAGCTGGCGGTGATGGAGGCGTGCGGGTTTGCCGTCACCCGCAACCCGTCCGAGATGGCTCGGGTACTCAAGACTCTGCTGGCCTAGAGCCCCGGCGCCTTGGCCTCCGCCGGCGGCTTGGCCAAGTAACTGATCCGCACCTTCTTGTAGACCTTGCCAGTGGCCGGGTCGAGGATGTTCGACACGCCGCGGTACTCGAGCAGCTTGCGCGTGGCCGGGTCGTAGACCACATCGAGCGGGTCGACGAGGAAGCGCAGCAGCGAGTCGGGCTCGACCCGCAGCAGCACCCCGGGCGTGCCCTCAAAGCTCTCGTCCCGGACCTTCTTGGCGCGGAAGTGATACGCGTCGAGGTTGCCCGCCACCACCAGATGGAACTGCACCGTCTCGCCAGCGACGAGTTTGGGCAGGTTGTCCTGGATGAGGTGGTTGAAGCCGGAATCGGCCGCCACCGCGCCCTTGGGAATATCGAGCAGCTTGGTCTGCTCACCCTTCTCGCGCGTCACCTTGAGCAGGTCGAGCTTGCCGCCGCTGATGCTGCGCAGCGCCTCGACGTAACCTTGTTCCGGGCTCTCGGCGCGGAAGACGGGGATGGTGCGGTTCTGCCGGTAGTCGAGCGTCTTGCGGGAGACCTGCTTGCCGCTGGCATCGAAGTAGGTGATGGTCGCCGTCTGCACCTTGCCCGCCTCGACCTCCTGCTCGTGCAGCTCGGTGTAGAGGTACTTGCCGCTGTCGAGGTCGCGTGCATAGCCGTGGAAGCGCAGTGTCTCGGCACCAGCCACCCCGGCAGTCAGCGCCAGCGCCATCGTCGTCAGCCATCGAAACATCATCGCCCTCACCGTGTCGTCCTCGGCTCGAAGAGGATGTGCGTCACCCCCCATTCGCGCCCTTCATCAAAGCCGAAGAACTCGGCCACCGCCATGTAGAACATTCGCCAGCGCTGCACCCAGAGCTTCCAGTCGGCGCCGTATGCCTGCTGGAAGATGGCGGCGATCTCGTCGCGTGCGCCGTCCATGCCCTGCAGCCAGTGCTCGCTGGTCTGCTGGTAATGGCGACCATCGACCCACCACTGGTCGACGATACGCAGATCGTCCTGGAAATGCGCCAGCAGGTGCTCACTCGGCATGATCCCGCCGAGGAAGAAGTACTGCGTCATCCAGTCGCTCTCGTCGCGCACCTCGTAGGGGTAGGACAGTGTCGGGTGAGCGAAGATATGCACGAACAACTTGCCGTCGTCCTTGAGCCAGCGGCGGATCTTGGCCAGCAGCAAGCCATAGTTGCGCATGTGCTCGAACATCTCGATGGAGATGACGCGGTCAAAGCCGCCGCCAAGCTGTTCCGCCGTGAAGTCGAAATCGACGACATTGCCGGTGTGGATGGTCAGGTTGGAGAAGCCCCGCTCCTTCGCCCTGCCAGTGATGAACTCGCGCTGCCCGTGCGAGTTGGAGAGGCCAACGATCTGGCTGTTGGGGTAGCGCTCGGCCAGCCACAGCGACAGCGAACCCCAGCCGCAGCCGAGGTCGAGGATGCGCATGCCATCCCGGAGCTGCGCGCGCTCGGCGTAGATCGCGAGCATCGCCTCCTCGGCCTGCGCCAGCGTCTCGCGGCCGGTCTCGTACCAGCAGCAGCTGTACTTGAGTCGCGGGCCGAGGTGCGCGTGGAAGAAGGATGCCGGCACCTCGTAGTGCTGCACGTTGGCGTCCTGCGTGTTGATGGCGATCGGGCTGGCACGCAGCTCGGCCAACCACTCGCGGAAGCGGGCCGAACGCAGGTGCGGCCAGCGTGCGGCCGGCTCGTCGAGGCGCTGGCGCATCATCCGGCGCATGCCGAAGCGCAGCAGCCAGTCGGGGAGCTGGCCGCGTTCGGCCATCTGGATCAGGGACATCGGGGCACCTTGGTGGACGTCTGGGGCAATCGCGGGGGCGAGATCGCCCGGGGCCCTGCGGGTGTATCGGGGCGACCGACGCCGCGGATTCTAACGGTCTGCAACCATCTTGGTCACCGCGGAAAGCTGCGCATCGAGCGGCGACGCGAGACCATCAGCACTCAGCCCCGTCGCGGCGGCAGCGGGATGAACGCGCTGGTGCGCCGCATATAGTCGGCGTAGCCCGGTTTGCGCTGCACCAACCCGGCCTCGAGGATGGGCAGACCGGACATCTTGAGCAGCAAAGCGGCCATCACGACAGGCGCGACGAAGGTCAGCGGCAGCAGATCCGAGCCCCAAGCCAGCGGCACGTAGGCCAACCAGTGCAGGGTCTCGAAGAAATAATTGGGATGACGCGACCAGCCCCACAGTCCGCGGTCGCAGACCTGACCGCGGTTGGCGGGGTCCTGGCGGAAAGCCTCGAGCTGGCGGTCGGCGATCGACTCCCCGAGCACTGAGCCGGCCCAGATCAGTGCCGACAGCGCCAGCGCCACATCCGGCACCGCCACACCCTGACTGGCTGGCACGAGGAAGGCGCTCGACGCGAGGAGCAGCGTGAAGATGTTCTGGAACTGGAAGAAGAACCACATGTTGCGGTCGGCTTTGGCGCCCCATCGCGCGCGGAAACCCGCATAGCGCCAGTCCTCCGCAGCGCCCCAGTTGCGCACCCAGAGGTGCCAGCCCAAGCGCAGACCCCAGAGCCCGCCGAGCGCACCCGTGAAGGCGCGCACGGTGGCGTCACCCGCGCCGGTCGCCGCGAACCAGACCGCCAGGCCGCCCAAGCTCCACGCCCAGATCGCATCGACGATGCCGGCGTTGCGGGTGCGCAGTTGCAGCAGCCACGCCACTGTCTTTGCAGCGACAACGATGGCGACAGCGCCAAAGAGGGCGTCTACGGGGGCAAGCGCAAGGTTCATCAGGAGGGTCTCGTCAGTGCGGCCGCGCGCCGGTCACGCCTGCGACGGTCGTGCCCGGGACGCGGAAACGCCGGTTCAGGTCACTCGATACGGGTCACTCGGTTCAGGTGCAGTATCCCTTGTCCTTGCAGGTGCTGGTGGTCTTGACGGTCCAGATCAGCGCGGCTGAGCCGGCGGTCGGGGCCGCAGGCTCAAGGATATACGTTGCCGCATCGACCGCCGTGGAGCCGGTGGCGGTGATCACCCCCGACGCGCCGGTCGCCACCGATGCGACGGCGGTCTTGGCCGCATCGCCAGCGGGCGTGGCTGCATCGGCCGGTACGCCATTGGCGCCCGCGCTGCAGCCGGACAGTGCGCCGGTGGCTTGGAAGCAGCTCTCAACGCCGATCTTGTAAGGCTGCACGGCGGAGACCACCTCGGAGAACTTGGCGCGCTTGGTGTACGACTGGTACTGCGGCACGGCGATGGCGGCGAGGATGCCGGCGATGGCGACAACGATGAGCATCTCGATCAGGGTGAATCCGCTCTGCATGGGAACCTCCGGAGGATGGGAGAGACCGGCGTCGCCGGCCGCGGCTGCCAGGACGACAGCTGCCGGACCATTCTCACGGCGACCGGGCAGACGCCGCATCGTCCGGCTGACCGATGCGACCGGCCACTGAAGCGCCTGCCACCCACTGGGTCGCCACTTGCGCGAACCCCTACAGGACACCCATCCGGTTCGCTTGCCTCAGGCACCCCAAGCCTGCCCCCACTGCCCCGCGTAGAAGGTCGTGCCGAG
>DALYGT010000086.1:0-6345 GCA_031971375.1 Burkholderiales bacterium
GTCTACGCGACCGGGTCATGCTGGAGGTGCTCTACGCCACCGGCCTGCGCGTATCAGAGCTTGTGGGCCTTCCGGTCGCGGCCGTGAGCCTGGACATGGGCGTGGCCCGCGTGCTGGGCAAGGGCTCGAAGGAGCGATTGGTGCCGCTGGGTGAGGAAGCGCTCGACTGGATCGGCCGTTATCTGCGCGACACACGCGGCGCCCTGCTCGACGGGCAGCAGAGCCCGGCGCTGTTCGTCACGCGTCGCGGTGGACCGATGACGCGCCAAGCGTTCTGGCTGCGCCTCAAGCGTCATGCCGCCCATGCCGGCATCCGCAACCCGGTGTCCCCGCACGTACTGCGGCACGCATTCGCCACCCACCTGCTCAACCACGGCGCGGATCTGCGCGTGGTGCAGATGCTGCTCGGCCATGCCGACATCTCGACCACGCAGATCTACACCCATGTGGCGCGAGAGCGCCTCAAGCAACTCCACCGGCAGCATCACCCGCGCGGGTGAACCGGGCCACCCGCGTGGCCAAGGGGGATGTGCGGGGCGCCGCGATCGCCGGCCCTGGTGGCTGGCACGAGCCCACGCGGCAGGTGCCGAACGTCAGGCTTTGGCGCTGCGCTCGATGCAGACGCCGAGACGCGCCACACCGCGGATCAGGTTGAGCTTGGCGACGCTGACCCTGCACCACGGCGCACCGAACTCGCCGATGATGATGTCGGCAACGTGCTCGACCAAGCGCTCAAGCAGCAAGAAATGGTTGACTGCGAGGCTGTCGCGGATCCGCGCCACCACTTCACCGTAGTCAATGGTGTCGTCCAGTTCGTCGCTGTGCGCAGCGTCGGGGCCGGGGATGCCGATCTGGATGTCGAACTGGATGGTCTGCGGGACCTTGCGCTCCCACTCGTACACGCCGACCAGCGTGTCGATGCGGAATTCCTCAATGAAGATGACGTCCATCTGCCAAAATCCCGCAATCTCAAAAGGCCGCCGATTGTAGTGGACTCCGTCTGATGCTGCCATTCGCGCTGATCGCCGCCTACCTTGCCGGCTCGGTACCGTTCGCCGTGTTGGTGAGCCGCGCCATGGGCCTGCCGGACCCCCGCACCTTCGGCTCGGGCAACCCCGGCGCAACCAATGTGATGCGCTCCGGCTCGCGCTGGGCCGCGGTGTTGACCCTGATCGGCGATGCCGGCAAAGGCGCGCTCGTGGTGGTCGCGGCACGCTTGGCCGGGCTCGGCCCTGACGCGCTGGCGCTCTGCGGCTTGGCCGCGTTCATCGGCCATGTCTTCAGCGTGTTCCTCGGGTTCCGCGGGGGCAAGGGCGTGGCTACGGCGGCGGGCGTGCTGCTCGCCCTCGCCCCCGCCCTCGGTGCGGCGGTCTGCGCGGTATGGCTGGCGGCGTTTCTCGCCACGCGCATCTCGGCGGTCGGCGCGCTGTCGGCAGGACTCGCCGCCCCTGCGCTCGCCTGGTTCGTGCTCGGCCCAGGCCTGCCGGTCGGCGCCATCACGGCGATGAGCAGCGTCCTGCTGCTGCGACACCACAGCAACATCCGCCAGTTGCTCGGGAACCGCAGCGGAAAGGACAGATGGAACGCCTGAACCCGACCCTCGCTGCACTCGGCCTGGCACTGCTTGCAGTGTTCGGTGCGCACCTGCTTGATGGCGGCGACCTTGGCACCTTGTTGCACGGCACTGCGCTGCTGATCGTCCTTGGCGGCATCTTCAGCGCCGTGCTGTTGCAGACGCCGCCTGCGGTCCTCCGGCGAGGCATGGCCCTGGCGCGCTGCCTGCGCGAGGAACAGCCGCAAGCCGATCACGAATCGATGATCCAGGACATGGTCCAGCACAGCCGCCTGACGCGCAGCAACGGATTCCTCGCGCTTGAACCTGTGGCGTTGATCGAAGACGACCCGTTCCGGCGCCGGGCGCTGGAGATGCTGGTCGACGGCGTCGAGCCGGAGGAGCTGCAGCGCACCCTCGCCATCGATATCGAGACTTGGGAGTCGCGCGAACGGCAGGCTGCGCGCGTCTGGGAATCGATGGGGGCCTACGCCCCGACGATGGGCATCCTCGGAGCGGTCATGGGGCTGATCCAGGTGATGCAGAACCTGTCGCAACCGGCAGCACTGGGCAGCGGTATCGCGGTGGCGTTCGTGTCCACACTCTACGGCGTCGGCCTCGCCAACCTGTTGTTCCTGCCGCTGGCCAACCGCATCAAGGCGCGCATCGCCGAAGAGGTTCGCCAGCGACGCATGCTTGTCGAGGGCTATGGCGCGGTGGCTGCGGGCATCCACCCGCGGCTGGTTGAACGACGCTTGCGCGGGCACCTGGCCAAATGACCCGGGAGCGCGAAGACGATGCCGACCGGCCGGACCGCTGGCTGATCTCCTACGCCGACTTCATCACGCTGCTGCTGGCCCTGTTCGTTGTGCTGTATGCCTATTCGCAGGTCAACGAGGGCAAATACAAAGCGCTGTCGGAATCGCTCGGCGAGGCTTTCGGGCGCTCGGGTGGCGGTCTGCTCCCGGCCGCCGGCAAGGTGGTCGGCAACCAGCCCGGCCCGACCGCAGTCGACTCACGCCTCGAGCAGCGCATCGCCCTGCGCCATCGCACCCTTGAAGCCATGCGCGAGGCACTGCGCGGCATGGTCGACGCTGGCACTGTTCGCATCGTCGAGACACCGGACGGACTGGTGGTCGATTTTGCCTCGAACGCCCTGTTTGAGACTGGTATCGCCGAACCTTCCGCGGACGCCCGCGAGGCGCTCGTCGCCGCCGCCCGGCTGGTTGCGGCAACCGATTACGCGGTCACCGTCGAGGGTCACACCGACGACGCGCCGATCAACACCAGGTTCTTCCCATCCAATTGGGAGCTATCGGCGAGCCGCGCAGCGGCCGTAGCGCGACTGTTCGAGAGCGAAGGTGTCCCCGGCGAGCGTCTGACGGCGCAGGGATTCGGCCCGAACCGTCCGGTCGCAGACAACGACACGCCGGAGGGTCGCGCGCGCGATCGCCGGGTGATGGCCATCCTCAAAGACCCGGTGCCACCGACCCCCTGAGGAGGTCGCGCGCACCTGTCGATCGATCGAAGCGCCAGCCTGCAAACCGGTGATCCGGGAACATCAAGGACCAAAAAAAGCGGCCCGCAGGCCGCTGTCTTCTTGCACTGATTCGCGCGCACCCACGTCGACGCGGGTGCGGGGTCATCACTCCTCGGGCGTGGTGGTGACGCTCGAGTCCGAGACCAGCGAATCGCGCCGGTTGAGGTAGAACTCGCGAACCACGGCGTATTCGTCCTTGCCAGCGGCGTCGACGATGTCCTGCACATCGAGGAACTCGGAACGACGGCTGACGATACGGCCGCCACCGACCTGGTAGCGGGCGCTCTGCGGGTCGATCAAACGCAGGGGGTCTGTCAACAGGTCGCCGGCCAAGCCGACGGTATCGCGGGCCGTGCTCGGACCGAAGAACGGCAACACGACATACGCGCCGCTGCCGACGCCCCACTTGCCGAAGGTCTGGCCAAAATCCTCGTTGTGCTTCTCGAGGCCGGCCGGAGTCGCCACATCGACAAACCCGAGCAGGCCGAAAGTGCTGTTGAACGCGAAGCGCATGATGTCGCTTGCGCCTGCCGCGCCCTTGCCCTGCAGCAGGTTGTTGACGCCGATCATGACGTCGCCGAGGTTGGAGAAGAAGTTGCCGACGCTCTTGCGGACGATGGCGGGGAGGAAGTTGTAGCCCTTTGCCACCGGCGTCAGCACAACCTTGTCGAGCCCCTTGTTGAAGGCGTACACGCCGCGGTTGAAGCCCTCGATCGGGTCACGCGGATGGGCCGTCTGTTGCGGCGCCGAAGCGCAGCCAGCGAGCGACGCGGCGAGCAGTACGGCGGCAGCGGTGCGGGTGATACGCGTCATGGGGCCCCTCTTTTCTTCGATGTCTTTTGCACGGTTCCGGCCTCTCCGGCCAGTTAGCTCAAGAGTCTATCCGCTATTTCGCATGCCTGCAGCAATGCCATTGATGGTCATCAGGATGGAATTGCGCAGCCGCGGCTCCGGATCGCCCTTGCGGAAACGCCCCAGCAGATCGACCTGGAGATGGTTGAGCGGTGCCACGTAGACCATCCGGGCGCGCAGGTTCTCGCCGAGTGCCGGGTCTGCCGACAGCAAGGCCTTCTGCTCGGTGACGGCAAGGATGTGTTCGGTGGTGCGCTCGAACGCGCTGCGGATACGGCCGAAGATGCGCTCCGCGGCCTCGCGGTCGGAGACCAGATCGGCGTAGCGCTCGCCGATCGAGAGGTCGGACTTGACCAGCACCTGCTCGACGTTGGACATCACTGCGCGCAGGAACGGCCAGTGCTTGTAGACATGGCGCAGGCGCTTGAGGCCAGCTGCGCCTTCCTGCTCGATGAAGGCGTCGATCGCCGAGCCGATGCCGTACCAGCCCGGCAGCACGATGCGACTCTGACTCCAGCTGAACACCCAGGGGATGGCACGCAGATCCTCGATGCGGTTCGACTGTGTCCGCGATGCCGGGCGGCTGCCGACCTGCAACTGGCGGATCTCGTTGATCGGCGTGCCTTCCCAGAAGAATGTCAGGAAGCCGTCGGTCTCGTAGACCAGATCACGGTAGGCACGGAACGCCGACTCGGACAGGAACGCCAGCACCTCGCGATCCGGCGCGCTGCCATCCTCGCCTGACCCGCGCAGCAGTGTGGCCTCGAGGGTGGCCGCAACCAGCGTCTCGAGGTTGCGATGGCCGATCTTGGCGTCGGTGTACTTGGAGGCGATGACCTCGCCCTGCTCGGTCAGGCGAATCTGGCCGTTGACCGAACCCGGGGGCTGCGCAAGGATGGCCTGATAGCTCGGACCACCGCCGCGGCTGACCGTACCGCCACGACCGTGGAACAGACGCAGGCGAACGCCATGGCGGTTGGCGACCTTGGTCAGGTTGCGCTCGGCGAGGTAGAGCTCCCAGTTGGAGGTGAGGATGCCGCCGTCCTTGTTGCTGTCGGAGTAGCCGAGCATGACCTCCTGGATCATGTCGCGCGACTCGAGCAGGGCGCGGTATTCGGGGATCGAGAACAGGCGATCCATGATCGGACCGCAGGCGCGCAGGTCACCGATGGTCTCGAACAGCGGGATGATGTTGATGTGCAACTGCGGCTTGTCGCCAGGCTGCAGCAGGCCGTGCTCCTTGAGCAGCAGGGCCGCCTCGAGGATGTCGGAGATGCCGGCGCAGTTCGAGATGATGTAGTTCGGCATCGCCTGCCGGCCGAAGTCGCGCTGGATCGCCGCGATCTCGGTGAAGATCTCCAGCTCGCCGGCGACCGTCTCGCTGTAGTCGATGAACGGCGACTTGAGCGGGCGCGGGTCGCTGATCTCCTGCACCAGCAGAGCGATCTTGGCCTCCTCGTCGAGGCTGCTGTAGTTGGCATGCACCAGCGAGCGGGCGAGCAACTCGGCCACCGAGTTCTCGTGCAGACGGCTGTGCTGACGCGAGTCCAGCGGCGCCAGGTGGAAGCCAAACACACGCGCTGCGCGACGCAGCTCGCGCAGGCGACCGCGGGCGGCCCAGACCGAGCCCTGCGAGCGGAGCGCGGTGTCGATCACATCGAGCTCGTGGACGAACTCGGCGGCATCGGCGTAAGGCTTGCCCTCCGCCATCGGTGGCTGCGCGTACATGTCGAGCTGCAGCGACTGCGCGGTCGCGTAAAGGCGGCAGTAGATCGCGACAAGCGCCCGACGGTAGGGCTCGTCGGCACGGTGCGGCGACTCCTCCGGGGAGGCCTCGGACATCGCCACCAGTTCCGGCGTCATCGGCATCAACAGCTTGGACTGCGCCAACTCGCGGATCAGCTTGAGCACTTCGCCGAGGTAGAACTCAAAGGCGATCACGGCATGGCGGCGCATGGCATGACGGGTGACCTGCGCGGTGACGAACGGGTTGCCGTCGCGATCGCCGCCGATCCAGCTGCCCATGGTCACGAAGTTGCCGAGCACGGTGTCGGCGTGTTCGGGAAAGGCGCGCGCCACTGCATCCTCGACGCGGCCGTAGACGCGCGGCAGCTCGCGCAGCACGGTATAGCGGTAGAAGGAGAGGCCGTTCTCGATCTCGTCCTGCACCTGCAGCTTCTCGACGCGCAGCATGCGCGTGCGCCACAGCACCTGCAGGGTATGGCGGATCGCATCTTCGGCCTCCTGCGCCTCGTCGGGCGTCATGTCGACCTGGTCGCGCATGTCCATGCGGTTGTGGATCTCGCGCAGGTTGTCGAGGATGCTCTTGCGCTGCACCTCGGTCGGGTGCGCGGTGAACCCCGGCGCGGTGAGCATGCTGTTGAGGGCCTCGACCACCTTC
>DALYGT010000087.1:0-6344 GCA_031971375.1 Burkholderiales bacterium
GATAGCGCAGCATCCAGCTGAAGTGGTCGAATGTCGGGCGTGTCGCCAACGGCACCAGGAACAATGCCTCCGGATGTCTCTCGAGCAGACGCTCGGCGGTGCGGATGAACAGCAGGCCGAGGTGCTCGACCTCAGCACTGCGGGACCCCGGCAGCAAGGCGATCAGCGGGTGCGAGGCAGCGTCGATGCGCAGGGCCCTGCGCACCCTGGCAGGGTCAGGCGTCATCGGCAGCTGGCTGGCCAGGGGGTGACCGACGAACGTCACCGGGATGCCGGCCGCCTCGTAGAGCGGCGGTTCCATCGGGAACAGCGCGAGAACGCGGTCAGCGGCGCGACCGATGCGCCTGATGCGCTTGCCGCGCCATGCCCAGATCGAGGGACTCACGTAATGGAGGGTCGGGATACCAGCCGCCTTGAGGCGACGCTCCAGCGTGAGGTTGAAGTCTGGCGCATCGACACCGACAAAAAGATCCGGGCGATGGCGGAGAAAATAGGTCCCCAGGTTGTGCCGGATGCGCAGCAAGGCCGGCAGGCGTCGCAGCACCTCGACGTAGCCGCGCACGGCGAGCATCTCCTGCGGGAACAGGCTGTCCATGCTCGCCGCGAGCATCTTCGGCCCACCGATGCCGACAAAACGCGCATCGGGCCAGCGCGATCGCACCGCCTCGATGAAACCGGCGCCGAGCAGGTCCCCGGAGGCTTCGCCAGCGACGATGCCGATCAGCGGAGCGCGCCCCGCAGGCTTGATCGCCACCTGCCCCCCTACCGGACGATGCCGCGCGTGGCCCGGCCAAGGAACTCGACGAGCGGACCGACCTCGGGGACGCTCGCCGCCTGTTCAGCCAGTCGCACGCGCGCCTCTTCGAGCGTCAGGCCGCTGCGGTAGAGCGTCTTGTAGGCGCGCTTGATGCCGGCGATGGCGTCCGCCGAGAAGCCTCGCCGCTTGAGCCCCTCGCTGTTGATGCCGTGCGCCTCGGCGGTGTTACCGCCCGCCAGCACGTAGGTCGGCAGGTCCTGCAGCAACACCGTCCCGACCGCAGTCATGCAGTGTGCACCGACCTTGCAGAACTGATGGACCCCGGTGTAGCCACCGAGGATCGCCCAGTCGTCGATGTGGACGTGGCCTGCGAGGTTGGTGCAGTTGGCGAAGATGGTGTGGTTGCCGACCACACAATCGTGGGCGATGTGGACGTAGGCCATCACCCAGTTGTGGCTGCCGATACGCGTCACGCCGATGTCCTGCACGGTGCCGCTGTTGATGGTGCAGAACTCGCGGAAGGTGTTGTCGTCGCCGATCTGGACGCGCGTCGGTTCACCGGCGTACTTCTTGTCCTGCGGTTGCTCCCCGATCGAGCTGAACTGGAAGACACGGTTGTTGCGACCGATGGTGGTGTGGCCTGTCAGCACCACGTGCGGCCCGATGGTCGTACCTTCGCCCACCCGAACATGCGGCCCGATGATGCTGTACGCACCGACCGAGACACCGGCCGCCAACTCGGCCGCTGGATCGACCAGCGCGGTCGGGTGGATGCCGGCAGATGGGAGACGCGCGGACTCAGACATCCCGCACCGTACACATGATGTCGGCCGATGAGACCAGTTTGCCATCGACCTCGGCGCTCGCCGAGAAGGTCCACAGGCTCAGCTTGCGGCGAGTCAGTTCGGCCCGCATATGCAGGGTATCGCCGGGCACGACCGGGCGCTTGAAGCGTGCGTTGTCGATGCCGGCAAGAAAGTAGACCCTGCTGTCGTCGACGGTCGCTCCGCCATCCATCTCGGCCTCGCTGGTCAGCGCGGACAACAGGGCAGCCGTCTGCGCCAGCGCTTCGATGATCAGCACCCCGGGCATGACCGGATAGTTGGGGAAGTGCCCCTGAAAGAAGGGCTCGTTGATGGTCACGTTCTTCAGTGTGAGGATGGTGCTGCCTGGCGCGCACTCGAGCACGCGGTCGACCAGCAGGAAGGGGTAGCGGTGCGGCAGACGCTCCAGCACACCACGGACATCGATCGGCGGATTCATTCGGTTTCGGAGGACTCGGAGGAAGGCGTTGCAGTGCCGGGGTTGCGAAGCCCGGCTACGCGCTCAAGCGCGCGGAGCCGGCGGGCGAAGTCGTCGAGGTGGCGTATCGGCGCCGCATTACGGCGCCATTGCGCGAAGGGCATCAAGGGTGTCGCCGACGCGTAGACACCCGGCTCGGTGATCGAATTCATGACGCCCGAGCCGCCAGCCACCTGGGTATCGGCACAGATCTCGATGTGGCCATTGACGATCGTCGCGCCACCGATCCGGCAACGTGCGCCGATGCGGGTGCTGCCGGCGATGCCGACGCATCCGGCGATCGCCGCGTGCTCGCCGATGACGCAGTTGTGACCGATCTGGATCTGGTTGTCGAGTTTGGCGCCTTGCTCGACCACCGTGTCCTCGAGCGCGCCACGGTCGATGGTGGTGTTGGCGCCGACATCGACATGGTCGCCCAGCACCACGCGTCCGATCTGCGGGATGTGTTCCCAAGACGCGCCCGACCACGCCAGGCCAAAACCATCGGCACCGATCACCGCACCGGAATGCAGGATGCAGTGGCGCCCGATGACGCAACCGTCGTAGATGACCACGCGTGGATGCAACCTGGTGCCCTCGCCGAGAGACACCCCGGCACCGATGTGGCAAGCGCTGCCGATCGCCACCCACGCATCGATGCGGGCCTGCGCGCCGATGACGGCATACGGTCCGACCTCTGCCGTGGGGTCGATCACCGCGGTCGGGTCGACCACCGCCGTCGGGTGGACACCTGGTCGGACCGGCGCGACCGGATGCAACAGACGTGAGGCGCGGGCGAAAGCAAGATAAGGGTCGTCGACGCGCAGACGCGCCCCGGCGAAGTCCTCAGGGCACTCGGTGTCATGGCGCATCAGCACTGCGGCAGCGCCACACTCGGCGAGTTGCTTGCGGTATTTGGGGTTGCTCAGGAAGCTCAGCTGATCGGCGCGAGCCCCCTGTAGTGTGCCGACACCTGCGATGACGACACCGGCGTCGCCCTCGAGGGTGGCACCGAGCCGTTCCGCCAGGTCGCCGAGCGGGATGGCGGAAGCCATGGCGCAAGCGGTCGCCAGCGGCTTACTTGGCCTCTGCGGCGAGCGCCTTGAGGACCTTGTCGGTGACGTCGATACGCGGGCTGCGGTAGACAGCGTCTTGCAGGATCAGATCGTATTTCTCCGCTTCGGCCATCTTGCGGATGACCTTGTTGATCTGGTCGAGCATGCCTGACAGTTCTTCGTTGCGTCGACGGTTGAAGTCTTCACGCAGCTCGCGGTCCTTGCGTTGCAACTCGCGGGTCAGCGCGGCGAGGTCGCGCTCCTTGGCCTGACGGTCGGAGTCGGACATGGTGACGCCATCCTTCTCGAGGGCGGTCTGCAGGTCCTTGGCCTGCTTGGCCATCTTCTGCAGGTCCTGATCGCGTCCGGCGAACTCCTTCTCGATCTTCTTCTTGACACGGTCAGCCGGGGCCGACTCGCGCATGATGCGCTCGGTGTCGACCACCCCGACCTTCAGCGGCGGCGCGGCTGCTTCGACGGCGAGTGCCGCCGGTGCGGCCAACGTCATGGTGGCGCCCACGATCGCGGTGGCCAGGGCAAGGGAGCGGAATGCTGCGGTCATGTCGAACCTCTTGTCTGCAAATGGACGGGATCCGTTCAGAAGCTGGAACCCATGGTGAACTGGAAGATCTGGGTGATATCGTTGGGCGAAGCATTAAGCGGCTTGGCGACCGACAACTGGATAGGCCCAAAGGGCGAGACAAAATAGACGCCGATACCCGCCGAGAACTTCGGCCCGTCATCACCGGCCTTCTCGAGCGTGTTGCGGACCAGGCCGCCATCGATGAAGGTCGAGATGCGGGCATTGCGCTCCTTGCCCAAGCCCGGGATCGGATACAGCAACTCGGCGGTGCCGACGACGCGTTGATTGCCCCCCGTCGGTCGCGCGAAGATGCCGATCCCGTTGCTGGTGTCCTTCGGCCCCAGCGTGGATGTCCGGAAACCGCGGACCGAGCCGATACCACCGGCATAGAAGTTCTTGAAGAACGGCAACTCGGAACCCGAATAGCCGGCAGCGTAGCCGACCTCGCCGTTGAGTTTGAGCACGAAATCGCCCACCACCGGCGTGTAGTAGAGGTGGTCGTAGGTCAGCTTGTAGTACTTGAGGTCCAGGCCCGGCACACCGAACTCGAGCGTGGCACGCTGGCGGGAACCGCTGGTCGGCAGGATGAAGCTGTTCAGCCGGTTGCGAGCCCAACCGACGGAACCGATCAAGCCATTGTTGGTGGTGCCCTGACGGTCGACATATTGGCAGGCCGACGTGAAGCTCTTGCCTTTGCTTGCGTTAGTGGTCTCGGGCAAGCCCGGGCAGTTGAAGACCTCGAGCGTATTGGCTTCGACCGACAGGCCGAGGTTGATGGTGTCGGTGTCGTTGATCGGCACACCGAAGCGTATGCCGCCACCGTAGGTCTCGGTGTTGTAGAGGGGGCCAAAGGACAACAGCGCGAGATCACTGCGACGGCCGTAGATGTCAAAGCCGCGGCTGACGCCGTCTACCGTCGAATAGGGGTTGGTGAAGGACAGCGAGTACAAGGTGTTGATGCGCCCGGTATTGGCCCCGATGCTGATCGAGTTGCCACTGCCCAACACGTTGGCTTGCGAGATCGACGTGCTCAGCAGCAGACCATCGCTGGAGAAACCCCCGCCCAGGGTGATGGCGCCGGTCGACTTCTCGGTGACCTTCACGTTGACGTCGACCTGGTCGGTGGTGCCGGGGACCGCTGGCGTCTCGACCCCCACCTCGGAGAAATAACCGGTGCGGTCGATGCGCTTCTTGGAGTTGTCGATCTGTGACGCGCTGTACCAACCGCCTTCCATCTGGCGGAACTCGCGGCGGATGACCTCGTCGCGGGTCTTGGTGTTGCCATTGACGACGATGCGTCGCACGTAGACGCGGCGACCGGGGTCGATGAACAGGGTGAAGGCCGCGGTGCGGTTGGCCTTGTCGATCTCGGGCGCGGCGTTCACGTTGGCGAAGGCATAGCCGTCGTTCGACAGCCGGTCGCTGATCGCCTTGGTCGACGCATTGAGCCGCTCGCGGCTGTAGGTGTCGCCAGACGCGACCTTGACCAGCTTGCGAAGCTCCTCCTCGGGCACCAGCGTCTCTCCGGCAAGCTTGACGTCGGTGACCTTGTACGGCTCACCCTCGCTGATCGAGATGGTGATGTAGAGCGACTTGCGGTCGGGTGTGAGAGACACCTGCGTGCCTTCGACATTGAACTCGAGGTAGCCACGGTTGAGGTAGTAGCTGCGCAGCGTCTCGAGGTCAGCCTGCAGCTTCTGCTTGGAATACTGGTCGTTCTTGGTGTACCAGGACAGCCAGTCGGGCGTGCGCAGGGTGAGCTCGTCGAGCAGGTCAGCCTCCTTGAACGCCTTGGCGCCGAGGATGCGGATCTGCCGGATCTTGGCGGCATCGCCCTCGACCACCGTGAAGCGGATGGCGACGCGGTTGCGCTCGAGCGGCGTGACGGTCGTGGTGACGGTGGCAGCGTATTTGCCACGCGCGTTGTACTGGCGCTTGAGTTCCTGTTCAGCCTTGTCGAGCAGGGCGCGGTCGAAGGTGCGGGCGACACCGAGGCCGAGCTCCTGCAAGCTCGATTTGAGCGCATCAGCCGGGAATTCCTTGGTGCCTTCTATGTCGACGCTGGCGATCGAGGGCCGCTCCTCGACGATCACCACCAACACCTCGCCCTCGAGTTCGAGGCGCACATCTTTGAAGAAACCCGTGTCGAACAGTGCCTTGATAGCCTGATCGCTGCGGTCGTCGTCGAGCAGGTCACCGACCCGCAGAGGGAGGTAGCTGAACACCGTCCCGGCCTCGACCCGCTGGATGCCCTCGATGCGGATGTCGCGGATGGTGACCGGATCGCGAGCGGTTGCGGCGCCGCTCATCAGCAGGATCGCCAGTGCGGCAAGGAGGCGTTTCACGTCGCTGGCTACCCGGTGAGGATTCTCTGGATGTCGTTGTAGAAAGCCACCAGCATCATGGTGGCCAAGGCCGCGATGCCGATCCGCTGGCCGATCTCCATGAGCCGCTGTGACACCGGACGTCCGGTCACGGCTTCGGCCAGATGATACATGATGTGCCCCCCGTCCAGAACCGGCACCGGGAGCAGGTTGAGGACCCCGAGGCTGATGCTCATCAGCGCCAGAAAGCCGACAAAACTGAGCCATCCGAGGCGCGCTGACTGCCCGGCGAAGTCGGCGATGGCGACCGGCCCGCTCAGGTTCGACGGCGACACCTCGCCGGT
>DALYGT010000088.1:0-4840 GCA_031971375.1 Burkholderiales bacterium
TCGACGCGCAGCGATGGGTTGGCGGCATGGAACAGGCCGGTCTGGTCGCGCGAGGCGTAGGGCAGCGGCAGTACCCCGAAGCGCTCCAGACGGTGCGCGCGCGCCGCCTCGAGTTCCGCTTCGGCGATGTGCAGATCGGGCGGTTCGCCGGCAACGTAGGTACCGCGCACCGGGCGCGTCACCAGGTATCCCTGCGCGATCAGTTCCTGGTACGCCGCTGCCACCGTGTTGCGCGACACACCGAGTTGGGCGCTCAGCTCGCGCGAGGCCGGGAGCCGGTCCATCGGCGTCAGCAGGCCCTGCTCGATCAGTTCGCGAATCCGGACGCTGATCTGCTGGTTCAGCGGCTGGGGGGAGGATCTGTCAAGAACGACGGGCAGTTGCATGTTGACCCGATCGACTCCGGGCGGTGGCCTGACGGGGGTGCAGCGTCATCGGGTAGGCTACACGCTGCGAACAACCAGCGGAGGGCTCATGTCCGACTCACCCTACATTCTGCACATGTTCACCCACGCGCCGAATGTCAGCCCGTTCGACGTGAACATGGCGGTGGATTCCGGCTACGACATGGTCATTCCGTACACCCACCTCACGGTCGATCAGGTGCAGGGCATGACCCTGGATGCGATCTTCTCGCGCGGGCCGAGCGGGGTGAAGCGCACCGCGATCTTCATCGGCGGCCGCGACAACGAGATCGCCAATGACATGGTCGAGGCTGCGCATCGGGCCATGGTGCCGCCGTTCGAGGTCAGCGTCTTCGCCGACCCGTCGGGTGCCTTCACCACCGCCGCCGCCATGGTTGCCTGCGTCGAGCGCGCGCTCAAGCGCGACCACGCCACCACGCTCGAGGGCAAGCGCGTCGCCGTGATCGGTGGCACCGGACCGGTCGGTGCGGCGGCTGCGGTGCTCTCCGCCGACGCAGGCGCCGACGTACACATCATCGGCTACGAGCCGATGACGCATGCCCGCACCACCGCCAACCGCCTCGCCAGCAAGTACGAGGTGCAGATCACCCCGGCCGAGGCCGATCTCGAGCAGATCAAGTTGCGCATGATCCGCGACGCCGATGTGGTGCTCGCCACTTCCAAGGCTGGCGTCGAGGTGCTCGGCAAGGCGGGGCTCGCAACCACCCACCATCTGCTGGTGGCCGCAGACGTCAACGCTGTGCCGCCAGCCGGCATCGCCGGTGTGGAGTTGATGGACGATGGCAAGCCGATCGAGTCGGCCTCCGGCAAGACCGTGGCGATCGGCGCGCTGGCCATCGGCAACGTCAAGTACCAGACCATGCAGCGCATGTTCCGCAGCATGGTCAAGGCCGAGAAGCCGGTGTACTACGACTTCCGCGCAGCGTTCTCGTTTGCGCGGGCGTTCGTCGCCGAAGCGGGCTGAGCGGCGCGATCGTCGGCGGCTGTTCAGCGCGTCCCGCCGAGGACGTGGCCGCCGTGGCGACTGTCGATCACCGTAGATGACCCGAGTGACCCATGCCGCGCCGCTGGTCATCCTCGCCGGATCGGCTCGCGCGCTGGCTGAATGCCTGCGTCGTGCCGGCTTGCCTTCGGGCGGTGCACCGCTGCTGGCCGTCGATGCCTTCGGCGATGACGACCTGATGGCCGTGGTCGATGGCTGGCACCCCCTCGCGCTGGCCGACCTGTGCGAGCCGCAGCGGGTCCTCGAGGCGGTGGGGGCGGTCCTGCAGGTCCGCGGTGCTGCGGGGCGCCCCGGACGCAGCGATCGGCATGGGGGGCTGGATCCCGCCATGTCGGCGGTCTGTTCCTCGCCGGCCGCAGTCCTGCTGGGTGGTGGTTTCGACGGTGCGCCAGCAGTGCTCGATGCGCTGTCGCAGCGCCACCGTCTGTTGAACGCATCTCCGGCGACGTGGTTGGCGGCGCGCGACCCGCTGCTGTTCGATCGGCTCGGCATCGCTGCGCCCGAGACGCGTCTTGACCGCCCCGCCGACCTGCGCGGCTGGCTGCGCAAGACCGTCGGCAGCAGTGCTGGTTTGGGGGTGGGCATCGCAGCAGCGGAGGCAGCTGCAGGCGTGCGGGTCGTGTGGCAACGCCGTGTCGCCGGCACACCCGCCTCACTTCTGTTTTGCGCCCATGCGGACGGTATCTTGCCGATCGGTTTCAATCGTCAGTGGTGCAGTCCGACCCCTGATCTGCCGTTCCGTTTTGGCGGGGTGGCGAGCTGCTTCGATCCAGGTGAGACCGTGCGCGTACAGATGCTGGATGCCGCCGCGCGCGTCACCGCCGAGACCGGTTTGCGCGGCCTGTGCAGTCTGGATGTCGTCGTCGACCCCCACGGTGACGCCTTCGCCCTCGAACTCAACCCGCGCCCGACCGCCAGCGTCGAGCTCTACGACCGCGACGCGCCCGGCCTGCTGCGCCTGCACCTCGCGGCAGTGGCTGGCGAGACGCTGCCGGACTGGCGGCCGTCGGCGGGCGGTCGCGCCATCGCGATCGTCCATGCGTCGGCGAGGCTGCGCCTGGCTGAGCCGCCGCCTGCCGTTGCGGACTGGCACCGCGGCGCCGAGGTCGGTGTCGGCGACCCGCTCTGCACCGTCCACGCAACCGGCCCCGACGCAACGGTCGCCATGCGTCGCGCCCGCTCCAGCGCCGGTCGTCTCCTGCGGAGCCTCGAGCGCCCGAAGCCTTGCGACCAGACCACCGCGTCTGCCGTGTGAGCCCCCGTGCCGCAAAAGCTTTCTTACAATCGCGCGCCTCACAGCACCGATCGCGACAGCGCTCGCATTCGCGCCGGAAGCCATTCAGACTTGATATAGAACACCAACACTTTCAATCCCAGGAGTCACCATGCTTGATATGAGCCCGGGCCAGTGGCCCAGCGTCGGCGCCACCGTTCAGCCCTTGGTGGAGCGTCTGATCCGCGAGGCGCGCGCCTTGCGCGTCGGTGTCAGCCGCGCCGCGAACGGCGCCACCATCGTCGATGCCGGCGTGAGCGCGCCGGGTGGCGTCGAGGCGGGCCGCCTCATCGCCGAGATCTGCCTCGGCGGCCTCGGTCAGGTGTCGCTCTCCTACGCGCCTTACGAGCGCTGGGCGTGGCAGGTCGTTGTCAGCACCTCCAATCCCCTGTTGGCCTGCCTGGGGTCCCAATATGCGGGCTGGAGTCTCTCGCACGGCGATGGCAAGGACGCCTTCTTCAGCCTCGGCTCCGGTCCGGGGCGCGCGCTCGCCGCCCGTGAGGACCTGTTCAAGGAACTCGGTTACAAGGACTCGCACGACCATTGTGTGCTGGTGCTCGAGACCGACAAGACGCCGCCCCCCGAGGTGATGGACAAGGTCGCGCGTGATACCGGCGTGCCGGCTGAGCGACAGACCTACATCCTGACGCCGACCCGCAGTCTGGCGGGTGCCACGCAGATCGTGGCGCGTGTGCTCGAGGTGGGGTTGCACAAGGCGCACACGCTCGGCTTTCCGCTCGATCGCATCCTCGACGGCCATGGCGCTGCGCCGCTGTGCCCGTCGGCGCCGCAGTTCACCGACGCGATGGGCCGCACCAACGACGCCATCCTGCTGTGCGGTGAGGTGCATCTGGTGGTGCTCGGTCCCGACAGCGAGGCGAAGGATCTCGCCCAGCAACTGCCGGCCTGCACCTCGCGCGACTACGGCAAGCCCTTCGCCGAGGTGTTCAAGGCGGTGAACTATGACTTTTACAAGATCGACCCTGCGCTGTTCGCGCCCGCGGTGGTCTCGGTGACATCCTACGAATCCGGCCGCACCTACCGCGCCGGCAAGGCCAACCCGGAACTTCTCGACCAGTCCTTTGGTGCCTGAGCCGTCCAGGGTCCTTGTCGCCACCGACGACGCCGGCTGGCACGGCCGGCGTCTCGACGCTGCGCTGCTCTCGCGCGGGTTCGCGCCGGTCACGGCGAGTCTGCGCGACTGCCGCATCGACCTGACGCGGCCCTCGGGTCTGGCCATCCCGGGCTTCGAGGACGCACCCGGTGGCCTACCGCACGCGGTGTTCGTGCGCGGTATCTCGGGTGGCTCGCTGGAGCAGATCACGCTGCGCCTCGATGTGCTGCACGCCCTTCAGGCGCTCGGCGTGCCGGTGTTCAACCACGGCCGGGCGATCGAAAAGAGCGTCGACAAGGCGATGACCAGCCTGCTGCTGCACCGCGCCGGCATCCCGACGCCCGCCACCTGGGCATGCGAGTCGCGCGAGCAGGCGCAGGCCGTGGTCGACGCCGAGACCGCCGCCGGCCATGGTCTGGTGGTCAAGCCGTTGTTCGGCTCGCAAGGCATCGGTGTGCAGCGCGTCGTCGACCGCCAGTTGCCTGCGCCCGAGAGCCTGCGCCATGCCTACTACCTGCAGCGCTTCATCGATACCAGCGAGGCTGGCTGGCACGACTTCCGCGTCTTCGTGATCGGCCGCGAGGTGGTCGCGGCGATGATCCGCCGCGGCGCCGACTGGATCAGCAACGTCGCGCAGGGCGCGCGCTGCGAGGCGGTCCCGGCCGAGGGCGAGCTCGCACGTTTGGCGGTCGACGCCGCCACTGCGCTCGACATGGACTATGCCGGCATCGACCTCATCCGCGACATCGACGGCCGCCTGCTGGTGGTCGAGGTCAACGGCATCCCGGCGTGGCGCGGCCTGCAGTCGGTGTGTGGCTTCGATGTGGCGCAGCGCCTGGTCGACCGGCTCCTGCCGTCGGCGACGCCGTGAAAGCGTCGCCTGTGCAGCGCGCGGTCCTGCGCGCCTGCCGCGCCGACGTCGAGGCCTTCAAGCCCGGCAACGTCGCCATCGGCGCGCCAGCGCACCGCATGACCGCGGAGGACTTCCTGCGCAGCGCGGAGGTGGTGGTCGCACCCCTCACCGA
>DALYGT010000088.1:4940-6310 GCA_031971375.1 Burkholderiales bacterium
CCGGCGCGACCCGCGAGGACGCCGTGACCGCGACCTATCTGCGCCAACTCTCGTCGCAGCCCGACACCCACATCGCGCGCAAGCACGGTGAGGCGGTGGCGACGCAAGTCTCGCAGCAGGTCCGGGATACCATCGCCGGCATGCCTGCCCCCCCGCACTGGATGCCCGCCCACATCAGGCGTCTGGCGGCGTTGCACGACGCTCTTCTCGCGCGCCAGATCAATCCGGGCACAACTGCGGACCTCGTCGTCGCGGCAGTTTTTGCCGCAGAACTGGACGAGGTGCAGAAGTTCTAGCAAAATCCGGCGCGTCCAGTCTGTCGACACCGTGGCGGACAGGCGTTCCCTACCCAAAAGTAACTGTTTTCCCCGTTAAAACTCTGAAGGAGTGCTGCAAATGGCAAAGATCGATCGCGTGATGGTTGGCGAATCCCTGGTTGGTGACGGCAACGAAGTCGCCCACATCGACCTCATCATCGGCCCCCGCGGCTCGGCTGCCGAGGCCGCTTTCTGCAACACGCTGACCAACAACAAGGACGGCTTCACCTCCCTGCTGGCCGTGGTCGCCCCGAACCTGATGTGCAAGCCGGCCACCGTGATGTTCAACAAGGTCACCATCAAGGGTGCCAAGCAAGCCGTCCAGATGTTCGGCCCGGCCCAGCGTGGCGTCGCCATGGCGGTCGCTGATTCGGTCGAAGACGGCACCATCCCGGCCGACGAAGCCGATGACCTGTTCATCTCGGTCGGCGTGTTCATCCACTGGATGGCCGAAGACGACAAGAAGATCCAGGACTACAACTACACCGCCACCAAGGAAGCTCTGGCCCGCGCCGTCAAGGGCGAGCCGAAGGCCAAGGACGTGGTTGCTGCCAAGGGCACCTCGGCTCACCCGTTCGCCGCCCACTAAGTCCGCGATCCGCCGTCTCCGGCCCTTGCGGCCGGGGGCGGCAGTCAGACGACACGGCTCGCCTGCTTGGCGGGCCGCTACCGCAAGGGAGTCATCATGGGAATCCTCGACAGCATCCTGAGCGCGCTCGGTCTCAAGTCGCAGCCCGCTGCGCCGGCACCTGCGCCGGCCGCCGCCAAGCCTGCTGCTGCCAAGCCGGCCGCCGCCAAGCCCGCCGCGAAGATCAACAAGGTCCTCGTCGGCGAATCGCTGGTGGGAGATGGCAACGAGGTCGCTCACATCGACCTTCTCGTCGGCCCCCGCGGCTCGGCGGCCGAACTCGCTTTCAACAACGCCCTGACCAACAACAAGCATGGCTTTACCGCCCTGCTCGCGGTGGTCGCGCCAAACCTGATGGCCAAGCCGAACTGCGTCATGTTCAACAAGGTCACCATCAAGGGTGCCAAGCAAGCGGTCCAGATGTT
>DALYGT010000089.1:0-6302 GCA_031971375.1 Burkholderiales bacterium
AGACCACAATGGGCTTCTCGTTCTCGTGCGACAAGCCCGACCTCGAATGGGCCGGCACCGATCTCGGCACGGTCTTTGCGCAGCCGGGCAATTTGCTGCGGCCGTCATTCGTCCGGATGCTGCGCGACATCCTGCGCTTCAACCGCGAAACCACGGCGATGGCCGAGTCGGGTGTCTTCCCCGAATGCACGCTCGGCGAGTATCTCGAGAGCGGCCGATACGGCGCGCCGCTGCGCGACCTCTACCTGTTGCCGATGGCGGCGTCGATCTGGTCCTGCCCCAAGGCGACGATGCTCGCCTTCCCGTTGCGCAGCTTCGTCCAGTTCTGCCACAACCACCACCTCCTGCAGGTGGATGGAAGGCCACAGTGGCTGACCGTGCGCGGCGGTGCCCGCACTTACCTGCAGCGCATGCACCGTGACATCCCGGTGATCCGGGCAGGTGCCCCGGTCGCAGCGATGCGCCGCCTGAGCCGCGGCGTGGAACTGGTCAGCGATGGTTCACGCGAAGCATTCGACGCGGTGGTGCTGGCCTGTCACTCCGACCAGGCACTCGCCTTGCTGGGCGAAGAGGCCTCTGACGAGGAGCGCGCGATGCTCTCGGCAGTCCGTTATCAGCCCAACCGGGCCTTGCTGCACTCGGATCCGGCGCTCCTGCCGCGCCGGCGCAAGGTCTGGTCGGCGTGGAACTACCTCGCAGACGGGGGCGCGTCGACCGACCGTGACGGCGAAGCGCCCGTGGCAGTCAGCTACCTGATCAACATGCTGCAACCATTGCCCTTCGAACGGCCGGTGGTCGTCACGCTCAATCCCTTCCGGGAGCCCGACCCCGCGCTCGTCTGGCGCGAGATCCATTACTCGCATCCGGTGTTCGACAGCGCGGCGATCGCCGCACAGGCGCGGCTGCCCGCGCTTCAGGGCCGGGACCGCGTGTGGTTCGCCGGCGCCTGGACCGGTTACGGCTTCCACGAGGACGGCCTGCGCTCGGCGGTCAACGTCGCGCGCGATTTCGGCGTCGCTCCGCCTTGGCCGTCACCCGGTGGCGTCGACGGTGCGCACACCGGGATGGGCCGGGTGATCAGGGCGCTTGAGGACGACGCGGCCGGGGCGAAATGATTGCGCCACGCGCACATCCGCGTGCGCAACTTGCCCCCGCCATCGGCGCTGGTGCGGTCATGCACGAGCGGCGCGAGCCCTTCCTGCACCGCTTTGCCTACCCCGTGCGTTTCCTGCGCGTTCCCCTCTCGCAGTGGTCGACCCTGCGGGTATCCGGACTCGGCATCGACCGGCCGGGCCTGCTCGGCCTGCACAGCCGCGACCACGGCCCACGCGATGGATCGTCGCTGGAGCCGTGGATCCGCGGCCTCCTCGCTGAACGCGGGCTGGCGAATGTCTGCGACGGCGAGGTGGTGCTGCAGACGTGTCCGCGAGTGTTCGGTTTTGTCTTCAACCCGGTCAGCTTCTGGTTGTGCCACGACCGCGACGGGCAGCTGCGGGCGGTCCTGGCCGAAGTCAACAACACCTTCGGCGAGGGGCACAACTACTGGGTGATGCATGCCGACCTTGCGCCGATCGGTCGCGACGACGACCTGCCTGCACGCAAGGTCTTCCATGTCTCACCGTTCTTTCCGGTGAGCGGCGAGTACCGCTTCCGCCTGGACCAGCGCGAAGACCTCAGTGTGGTCTGCATCGACTATCACGATAACGGCGCGCTGCAACTCGTCACGCGCATCGGCGGTCGCCTGCTGCCGCTCGACGCCGCAGGCGTGCGGCGCTGGCTGATCGGCTTCCCGCTGCTCACGGTCGGCATCGTCTGGCGCATCCACTGGCAGGCTCTGCGACTGTGGTTGCGCGGTGCGACCTTCTTTCGCAAACCGGCACCGCCCGGTGAGCGCACGACGTGATGCGCATGCAACGCGTTTCATTGGGGACATTTACGCCCGGCGTGATGCGTTCGAGGCACGTTGTATCGGAGACGCGGTTCACTCAAGACCGGCCTCTCAAGACACAGCACGGTCAGGAAAGGCGGAGTCGGTAAAATGCTGCGATGCGTCACACTCGAATCCATGAGACAGCGGTGAGCGAGACCTCCCCACCCCCGACTACGATGCCCGCCGCGCCTGTCCGCCCCTCGCGCGCGCGTCGCGTGTTTACCGAGTTGCTGGCAAGCTTGAGCGGCGGCGGTCTGCGCGTGACCTTTCCAGAGGGCACGACGCAGGACCTCGGCGCGGGCACGCCGGTCGCGCACTTGCGCATCCACGACGAGTCGGTGTTCGGCCACACGCTGGCCTATGGCGACATCGGCTTCGCGCAGTGCTGGATGGACGGCCGACTGAGCGTTGACCACCTCGCTGCGCTGCTCACGCTGCTGGCGCGCGACCGCGACACCATCGCCCGCGGCCTGCATGGGCACGTGCTGTACCTCGTCGGCCACAAGCTGTGGACGCTGTTCCGCGCCAACACCAGGCGCGGCGCCCGCAAGAACATCGAGGCCCACTACGACCTCGGCAACGACTTCTACCAGCTCTGGCTCGACCCGACCATGACCTACTCGTCGGCCCTCTACCGAGGTATCGACGGCCCGAGCATCCGCAGCGACAACGCCGACGCCGACCTTGAGCAAGCGCAGCGCGCCAAGGTGCGCCGCATGCTCGAGCGCGCCGGTGTGCAGCCGGGTGAGCGCGTGCTCGAGATCGGCTGCGGCTGGGGTGGTCTGGCCGAGATCGCGGCGACCGAGTTTGGCGCGCATGTGCACGGCATCACCCTGTCGCCGTCGCAGCTGGCGTTTGCGCAGGCGCGCGCGGCCAAGGGCGGCTGGGCCGACCGCGCCACCTTCGAGCTGCGCGACTACCGGGACGTGACCGAGACCTTCGACCGTGTCGTCTCCTGCGAGATGTTCGAGGCGGTCGGCGAGGCCTACTGGCCCTCCTATTTCGCTCAGGTCGCGCGCTGCCTCAAGCCGGGCGGCCGCGCCGTGGTGCAGACCATCACCATCCGCGACGACCTCTTCCCTGCGTACAGAAAGGGCACCGACTTCATCCAGCGCTACATCTTCCCGGGCGGCAAGCTGCCTTCGCCGGGCGTGTTCACCCAGCTGGCCGGCAAGGCCGGACTGCGCGTCGACGGTGACCTCGCCTTCGGGCTTGATTACGCCCGCACCCTGGCCGAGTGGGACCGCCGCTTTGTGGCGGTGCACGACACCGTCCTCGGCATGGGCTACGACGAGCGCTTCTGCCGCATGTGGCGCTTCTATCTGGCCTACTGCGACGCCGGCTTCACCGCCGGCTCCATCGACGTGCACCAGTTCGAGTTGGTGCACGCGTGAGCCAGAGCGACGCGCGGCCCCACCCCGGCACCCTGCGCCTCGCCGCCTTCGGCCTGCTCGGCACGCCGCTGGCCTTCGCCGCGCTGCCGATCTACATCCATGTGCCGCGCTTCTACGCCGAGCACGCCGGACTCTCGCTGAGCCTGCTCGGCGGCCTGCTGCTGGCGCTGCGCCTGCTCGACGCGGTGGTCGACCCCTTCATCGGCGCGTGGACCGACCGCGTGCCGCGGCGGCCGGTCATTGCCGTGGCTCTGGTGCTGCTCGGCATCGGCTTTACCGGGCTGTTCCAGCCGCCGGATGGCGCCGGACTCGGTTGGCTGGCGGCGACGCTGACCTTGGTCACGCTCGGCTACTCGGTGTCGACGATCGCCTACCAGGCGTGGCTGGCCGATGCCGCCATCAGCGAACCGGCGCGAACCCAGGGCGTGGCCCTGCGCGAGTTCTTCATCCTCATCGGCATCGTCGCCGCGTCGGTGTTGCCGACCACCCTCGCCGACAATCTGGGGGATGGCCTGCACGCGATGGTCGGCGTGGTCTGGCCGCTGATCGGTGTCGGCGCCTTGAGCGCGCTGATCTGGGCGCCGCTGCCGGTGTTGCACCGCACGCCGGTGCAGATCCCCGTCTTCGCGCAACTGCGCGCGGCGGTCGGCGAGCCGCGCTTTCGGGGGCTGCTGACCCTGTTCGCCATCAGCGCCATCGCCACCGCGGTCGCGGCCACACTCGGTGCCTTCTACATCGCCGACGTGCTCGAGGCCGAGGCGATGCAGGAGCAGTTCTTCGGCGCGTACTTCGTGTGCGCAGTCGCCTCGCTGCCGGTGTGGACGGCGGCGACGCGGCGCATCGGCTTCGCGCGCGCCTGGTTCGTCGGGCTGGTGCTCACAGTGGCGGCATTCCTCATCGCGCCCTTCCTCGGCGCGGGGCAGACCGGGCCTTACTTCGTGCTGTGCGTGGTCGCCGGGCTGGGGCTCGGCGCCGAACTGGTCGTGCCGGCCGCGTGGTTGGCGGCACTTCTGGCATCCGACCCGCCCGGCAGCGAGCGGGCCGGCGCGTGTTTGGGCTGGTGGACGCTGATGAACAAGCTCAGCCTCGCCATCGCCGCTGGTTTTGCCCTGCCACTGATCGAGACGCTCGGCTTCCACGCCGGCGAGCGCACCCCCGCGGGCCTCGCCGCGTTGACCGCCGTCTACGCCTTCACCCCGATCGTGCTCAAGGCGCTCACCGCGCTGCTGCTGGTGCGGCTGGCGCCGAAGATCGGCGAGCCCGGGTGGGACCCCGCCGCCCAATGAGGAAGAACCCGTCTCGGCTATAGTCTGCACCCGCTCCCGGGCAGCTGGCACAGCGAGCCCCCGCCGCCCAAAGTCTCTGGAACACAATGTCCGACAGCCCCACCGCCTCCGCCACCCGCTCCCCGGTCGTCGCCGCCGACAACCGGGTGCCCGTACCCCCGTTCTGGGGCACCAAGTGCATCGAGCACATCCCGCTCAAGGCGCTGCTGCCGTACATCAATCGCACCACGCTGTACAAGTTCCAGTGGGGCTTCAAGCCGCAGGGCCGCCGCGTCGAGGAGTACAAGGACTACGCCCGCGAGAACTGCGAGCCGATCCTCAAGCGGCTGGTCGCGGAATCCGAGGACAAGGGCATCCTCGAGCCCAAGGCGATCTACGGTTACTTCTCGTGCAACGCCGTCGGCGACGAGCTGGTCATCTACGCCGCACCCGACAGCCGCGAGGAGCTGTGCCGCTTCCCGTTCCCGCGACAGACCACCGAGCGCAGGCTCTGCATCAGCGACTTCTTCCGCAGCATCGAGACCGGCGAGCGCGACGTGGTGGGGTTCCAGTTGGTGACGGTCGGACAACGCGCCTCCGACTTTGCGCGTGACCTCTTCGTCAAGGACGCGTACCAGGAATATCTGTACTGGCACGGCCTCAACGCCGAAGGCGCCGAAGCGCTGGCCGAATGGGTGCACAAGCGCATGCGGGTGGAGCTTGGCTTCCAGAGCGAGGAATCGCGTGACCTTGAGGCCCTGATCAAGCAGGACTACCGCGGCAGCCGCTACTCGTTCGGCTACCCGGCCTGCCCCAATCTGGCCGACCAGGACAAGATCCTGATGCTGCTCGACGCCGACCGCATCGGCGTGGTGCTGGGCGATGAGGACCAGCTCTGGCCCGAGGACAGCACCACCGCCATCGTGGCGCACCACCCGCAGGCCAAGTACTTCGGCGTTTAGACGCGCTTGCGGTCGTCCGCCGGCACAGTTAACCTGTCTGGACGATGTCCAGAACAAGCGCGAGTCTTTCGCCCCGACGCCCCCCGCGCCGACGCCACCGGTCACTGACCGGCGGACTGTTGGCGCTGGTCGCGTGGCTCGCGCTGCTGATCGCCCCGGTGGCCGCGCAGGCCATGATGCGCATCGACACCGGTGTGCCGGGCGCGGTCATCTGTTCGGTCAACAAATCCGGCGATACCGGTGACCAGAAGGCCGCCATGCCCCACTGCCAGCTCTGTACGCTGGCGCAGCAGGCGGTCGACGTGCCGGATCTCGCAGCGGACGCCCCTGCGCCGCAAGCCATCGACATGGCGCAGGACTCGCGCCCCAGCGATGCACCGCCTGCCCGCGCCCCACCGCGCGCCCACCCGCCCCGCGCACCACCCCTGTCCTGACCCCTTGAGCCGCCGCAGCCGTGCATGAGCGGCGCGGCTTTGCCCACCCGGATGGCCCACCCGCGCCGTCCTCAGGAGTCAGGAAGATGTCTCGATCCAATACCCCGGCCCGCGCCAAGGCAGGCGCCTTCTCATCGGCCGCCACCAAACAGACGGCCATTCCCCTCTGCTTGTTGCTCGCTACGGTCCCGACCGCTGCGCTGGCAGACCACCTCGCCGAGCCGGTCGCGGTCACCGCACCGCGTATCGACTTCACCCTGCCCGACATCGAGACGGCCCGCGTGCGCATCGAGCAAACGCCCGGCGGGGTCAGCATC
>DALYGT010000090.1:0-6290 GCA_031971375.1 Burkholderiales bacterium
GGCCGATTTGTCATCGGCCTTGCCAGCCTTGGCCGAAGACTGACCACCCTTGAAATCGGTGGCGTACCAGCCGCTGCCCTTGAGTTGGAAACCGGCGGCTGTGAGCGCCTTGCTCAGCGCGGCGGCACCGCAGTGCGGGCAATCGGTCAGGGGGGCGTCACTGACTTTCTGCAGCGCGTCGTGGTGCTGCCCGCAGGCGGCGCAGTGGTATTCGTAGATCGGCATGTCCTTCTCCCGGTCGGGCTCAGATGCGGGTCCGAGTAAACCGCCGATTATATGCGCGGCCTCTGCTTCGGGCGGGGCAGCAGACGGGTGTCAGATGGCGCTAGCCGCGGAAGATTCAAGCCTAGTGCAAAAGCCTCGCAGAGGCCCGGTCTCAGCTCAGGACGAGGCAACCCCAGCAGCGTCCTGGCTGCCGCCCGCCAACGCGCGCCGCAGCGCCCCCACCAGCCCCGCCCTGTCGATGCGCCGTAGTGGCGGCTCACGTCGCTGCGTCGCCCACACCGGAACGGGGAAGTGGCTGTCGTCGACCCAACGCGGGATGACATGCCAGTGCAGGTGCGGCACCACATTGCCGAGACTGGCAAGGTTGACCTTGTCCGGCGCCAGTTGCGCCCGCAGGACGCGCTCGACGGTCAGCACCGTGGCCATGAGGCGCTCTGCATCATCCGGTGCGAGGTCGCTCATCTCGCGCACGTGGGCCGTCCAGACGACGCGACAGAAGCCAGGATGACGCGGCTCATCAGCGAGGATGACGCGGTGGTC
This sequence comes from Burkholderiales bacterium, assembly GCA_031971375.1. Classification (GTDB taxonomy): domain Bacteria; phylum Pseudomonadota; class Gammaproteobacteria; order Burkholderiales; family UBA3065; genus UBA3065. The sequence continues at coordinate 766 of DALYGT010000090.1, forward strand.
GGGGCCCTGCCAGACCAGCTCGCCACCGGCGCCCTCGCAGAGAGGGCAACTGCGGTCCTGTACGGTCGCCGTCACATCGCTGGCGCGCGCTTGCCGGCCGTCGGGCTGGCGAGCGGCAAAGCCCTGACAGCCGCCGGCGCACCAGCGACCGGCAGCGGCGCTGCCATGCCGGTGAGGCGCCCGGGTCGGCCCTCGACCGGATTCTCGGCAAGGAACCGCTTGATCCCGCTCAGGATGGCCCGCGCCAGCTGGTCCTGATGCACCGGGTCGGCGAGCTTGCGCTCCTCGACCGGGTTGGTGATGAACGCGGTCTCGACCAGGATCGAAGGGATGTCGTAAGACTTGAGCACGGCGAAGCCGGCCATCTCGACACCGCCACGGTGCAGCCGGTTGAGCTGCGACAGCTCGCCAAGGACGTGGCCGGCCAGCTTGACGCTCTCGTTGCGCGAGCGGTCCTGCTTGAGGTCGAAGATGGTGCGATCAAGATAGACATTGCTCGACTCGGGCCGCACACCGCCGATCAGGTCCGCATCGTTCTCGCGCTTGGCCAGCCAACGCGCCGCCGCCGAGGAGGCACCGTTCTCCGAAAGCACAAACACCGAGGAGCCGGCAGCGTCCGGCTTGATGAAGGCGTCGGCGTGAATCGAGACGAACAGGTCCGCACCGAGCGAGCGGGCTTTGGCGGTGCGCCCCTGCAGCGGGATGAAATAGTCATCGTCGCGCACCAACACACCGCGCAGACCAGGCTCCGCATCGACCAGCACCTTGAGTCGGCGCGCCACGGCCAGCGTGACCTCTTTCTCGATGAGACCACCCGGCCCGCGTGCGCCGGGGTCCTCGCCGCCATGGCCGGCGTCGATGGCGATGGTCACCAGCCGGTCGAAACGCGGCTCTGAAGGCGGCGCGGACTGCTGTGCCGCCTCCGGCGACCGGGGGGCGGTCGCGCCCTCGGGAACCAGCTCGATGACCACGCGCGGGCCGGCGTCGCCCGATGCCGGGGCCGTCGAAGCGCGAGCCGTCGCCGGCGCGCGCAGCGCGAGCACGATGCGGACGACATCAGGCTTGAACTGCGCTGCGCGGGCGCGCAAGACCAAAGGGTCATCGGCGGGGATACGTGCAGCAAGCTGGTCGAGGCCGCCGCCGGTCTGGTGTCCTGGCAGGTCGATCACCACGCGCAGCGGGTCGGCCAGGGAGAAGGTCCGCACGTCGGCGGGCGCCGTCGTCTCGAGTGTCAGCCGGGCACCCGCGGCCGCGCCCTGAAAGCGGACAGCACGTACCTGCGCAGCGGCTTCGACCAGTCCGGGCAGCAGGGTCAGCAGACCCGTGACCAGCACAATGCCGATCCGGCGGGTGCCTGCTCCAAAGCCGCAACAAGCTTTTGCCATGCCTCCTCCCCGACCCTCGTCAGGGGCGTGAGCCGCGCCCTGCGCCCCCCGTCTGCAACCAACACACCCTCGCCCGGCGGCTCCGCCCGAGCCGGCAGAACCACGGCGGGCCGCTCAGCGACGACGGCAAGCGCGATGTGCAAGTCCGCCGGCGCGACCGCCGCACCGCCATGCTCCGGCCATTCGATCAACCTGACCGCCGGCCCAGGGAGATCGTCGAAACCCGCCTCAGCCCACTCGTCTGGCGAAGCCAACCGATACAAATCAAAATGATACAGCATCAATCGCGATTTAGCCTCAGGTTTTTCCGGAGTCTGCGCAAGGCCTGCCCCCGCGCCTCCCTCCAAGCCCCCGGCGGGAGCGACCATCAGCGGCCCGGTCCCGGCATCCTGCCCTGCAGCCCCCAAAGCGTAGGTCTCGAGCAAGGTGTAGGTCGGACTGCGAACCGGGCCGGCCCAACCCAGTGCACGCAACAATGCTCGTGCCAAGTGCGTCTTGCCTGCGCCTGGCTCGCCCGACAGCCACACGCAGAGCTCGGGCACGATGCAAGCAGCCAGCAGCGACGCCAGACGGTCGGTGTCGAGCGGTCCAGGCAGGTCGATCTCGAGGGTCACGGGTGTGTGCACGGGAAGATGAGGCGGATCCAGGTACACCCGATCCAGGTGCGCCCAAACACGGCATAAATGGTCCAAAATCCTGTCGTCGCAATGGGAGGACGCCATGCAGAACGAAGTCATGCAGATGGTATTGGATTCGCTCGTGGAGTATCAGGAGAGCACCGGGGACGAACGCTTTCAAGACTGTATCGATGGTCTGCAGGCGATCCTGTCACGGCCGAAGCGCCCGATGACCCCCGAGCAGGCCCGGGACCTCTACAAGAGCCTGCCGAGTGGTTGGCGGCCCCAGGATTTCGTCACGCTGGTGGAGAAGTTCCACGGCATCAAGTAGGTCCCGCAGCGACCGCCCCTCCGGCACCGGGAACCCCTGGGCGCGGCGACCAACCGCCGCGGCCCGCACACCTGGACAGCCATGAGCACAGACCGGCAATACCCGCAGGCGGGTAGCGACCTGAAAGCGGCGATCCGCGCTTGGGCCGGAGAAGCCGGTTTCACGGCGGTCGGCTTTGCCGCACTCGACCTCGGCGATGCGCCAGAGCGCTTGAGAGCGTGGCTCGCGGAGGGGCTGCACGGCGAGATGGATTACCTGGCGCGTCATGCCGACCTCCGAGCCGACCCCGCCCGACTGGTCCCGGGGGCCGCATGCGTGATCAGCGTGCGCATCCCCTACCTTCCGCCTGTTGCCGAAGGCGCCGGCGCCGAAGCGGCACAGCGCGCCGCCTGGGACACGCTCGCGACCGCCGACCGGGCCTATGTCGCGCGCTACGCGCTCGGTCGGGACTACCACAAGCTGGTCCGTGCGCGGCTTGAGCACCTCGCACGCCGTATCGAGACGGCCGCCGGGCCGCTCGGCCGCCGCGTGTTCTGCGACAGCGCGCCGGTGATGGAGGTCGAGTTCGCGGCGCGCGCGGGGATCGGCTGGCGCGGCAAGCACACGCTGCTGCTGAGTCGCGACGAGGGCTCATGGTTCTTCCTCGGCGAGATCATCACCACCCTGGAGCTGCCGCCCGACGAGCCGGTGACGCAGCACTGCGGCACTTGCGAGCGCTGCATCGAGGTCTGTCCGACGCAGGCGATCGTCGCGCCCTACCGCCTCGACGCGCGGCGCTGCATCAGCTACCTGACGATCGAACACGCCGGGCCGATCCCGGAACCGCTGCGGCCGCTGATGGGCAACCGCATCTACGGCTGCGACGACTGTCAGCTCGCGTGCCCGTGGAACCGCTATGCGCGCGTCAGCGCCGAGCCAGACTTCGCCGCGCGGCATGGCCTGGACACGGCCAGCCTGGTCGAACTGTTCGGTTGGGAGGACGACACTTTCCTCGCCCAGACCGAGGGTTCGGCGATCCGTCGCATCGGCCACGCGCGCTGGCTGCGCAACATCGCGGTGGCGCTGGGCAATGCACCGCCCTCCCGGGCCACCCGCGCCGCACTCGAGGCGCGCCGCGACCACCCCGATGCCCTGGTGCGCGAGCATGTCGGCTGGGCGCTGGCCGAACAGACCAAAAAAATGGCGGCCACGGGGGCCGCCTAGAAGGACTTCACGGAGGAAACGGGTGTTGCGCGAATAACGGGATTTGACTTATTGACGCGATGAATCGAAGCTTGTGGCCGCAGACGGCATATCGCTGCGGATGTCGCGGATGAAGGTCCAGCCGCGCGGCGTGCGAACGAAGGCGTAACCGGTGCGGCCATCGATGAACACATCGTAGGTGGCCGAACCCGGCTCGACGGTCGCCGGAGCCGCGGAAACGCGTGCCGGCACGGCGTAGATCAGCTTGCCGGCGAAAGCCGCAGGAACCACGTCGGCTGCGCCGGCAGCTCCCCATGCGAGGGCGGCGGCGAGGCTCAGGGTGGCTGGGATGGTGCGAAAGGCAGTGTTGCTCATGTGAATCACCTCATGGGTAGCGTGTTGATGAGCACAGGTTAAGCGTCGTTTTGTCATTTGTTAAATGGATTGTTATCATGGTATCATTCGTGACATGAATATCAAGACCTTCGACCTGAACCTTCTGAAGTCCTTCGACGCGCTGCTCGAGGAGTGCAGCGTGTCGCGGGCGGCTGCGCGCGTGCACCTGTCGCAGCCCGCGATGAGCAATGCGCTGGCCCGCCTGCGTGACGCGCTCGACGACCCGGTCCTGGTGCGCACACCACAAGGGATGGAGCCGACGGCCCGGGCGCTTGCGCTCAAGGGGCCGGTACGGCAGGCCCTGCTGCAGATCGAGACCGCGCTCAGCGCGCAACCGGAGTTCGACCCCAAGACCGCTCAGCGCACCTTCGTGGTCGCCGCCACCGACTACATGGAGTTTCTCGTGCTGCCGCACCTGATGCGCGCACTCGCTGCGGAAGCACCGGGCATCGACATCCGTGTCCGCTCGCTGCAGATCAGCGCGCCCGAGGAGCCGCTTGATTCGGGTGACGTCGACCTGGCCTTCGGTTACTTCGCCGATGTGCCCAAACGCCTCAACCGCCGCCACCTGTTCACCGAGACCATGACCTGCCTGGTGCGGGCCGACCACCCGGTGCTCTACCAGCTGTGGAACGTCGAGCGCTTCGTCGGGCTGTCGCACCTGTTCGTGGCGACACGGCAGGGGTCGACCGGACTGGTCGACAACATCCTCGCCGAGCGCGGCCTGCGCCGACGCATCGCCTTGGTGGTGCCGCACTTTCTGGTGGTGCCTTACATCATTGCCGAGACCGACCTGATCGTGACAGTGAACAGCCGCATCGCCGACACCTACATGCGCGAACTGCCGCTCAAGGCGCTGCCGCCGCCGCTGGAGCTGCCGGAGTTCCCGATCACCATGCTGTGGCACCCGCGCAGCGATGGCGACCCGGGCATCGCCTGGCTGCGCAAGACCCTGGTCGACATCTGCCATGACATCGACAACGCGTTCCATGCGGGTCGGGCACGCGCAGAGGCGGCCGCGGGCAACTGACAGGCCGGGCTCAGGTCCGCGCCGCGAGCAACTCGACCCAGTGCACGACCAGCCGCGCCGAGCGCGCCGCCAGATGCTGTTGGCAACCGATGTTTGCGGTTGCGACCACGTCTCCGGGTTGCGAGTCTAGAGCCGCCAGCTTGCGGGTCCTCAACTCGCTCGCGAGTTCTGGATTCAGCACCGACCATGCGCCCGCCGAGCCACAGCAGAGATGCGCGTCGACCGGCCGCTGCAGGTCAAAGCCGAGGTCGCGCAGCGTCGCCTCGGTGGCGAGCGCGGCGGCGAGACCGTGCTGCAGGGTACAAGGCGGATGCCAGGCCACGGTCTGCGGTGGCGCGGCAGTCCAACGTGAGGGCCAATCAGGGCGACGGCGCTCAAGCCACGCCGCGAGGTCGATGGTGGCGTCCGCCACGCGGCGCGCGCGCGGGCCGTAGACCGGGTCGGCGGCGAACCAGTCCGGGTAGTCGCGCAGGGTCAGTCCGCAGCCGCTTGCGTTGCTGACGATCGCGTTTGCATCACCCGACTCGAGCAGCGGCCACCAGGCGTCGATGTTGGCGCGGGCCTGCGCGCGTGCGCCGCTGGCG
>DALYGT010000091.1:0-6168 GCA_031971375.1 Burkholderiales bacterium
GACCACCGGCGCGCGCCAGCCGGGCGGTCTCGGGCTTGCTGCCGACGTCAACCATGTGCGCCTGGCCAGCGTCGTCAAAGTGGGTGAGCTTGCTCATCAGGTGCAAAGGACACAGGTGCACAGGACACAGGGCATGTTGATCTCCGGGCGAGCCGTCGTGTGCGAGGGGCGTGGTCGAGCCAGGGGGCCGCAAGGGGAACGACAGGCTAGCCCGAGTATCCTAGCAATACGCGCTCCGCGCATCTCGCGAACACCCGTGGTACCTGTGCCCGTGACCACCCTCCGCTCCACCCTGCCGCTCCTCATTGTCGGAATGGTGCTCGCCACAGCGACACCGGCTGTCGATTTGCCCGACCTCGGCGACCCCTCGGTCGGCGTGCTGTCGCCGGTCATGGAGCGCAAGCTTGGCGAGCAGATCATGGTCGACATCCGCAACGACCGGGGCTATCTGCGTGATCCCGAGATCGTCCAGTACCTCAACGAGCTGGCCGATCGGCTGCTCGCCGGCTCCCCTGACAAGTCGACGCCGATCACCGTGTTCGCGGTCAGGGACCGCAGCATCAATGCCTTTGCGCTCCCCGGCGGGTTCATCGGCGTGCATACCGGCCTGATGCGCTCGGCGCAGAACGAGTCCGAGTTGGCAGGTGTGCTGGGCCACGAGATCTCGCACGTCACCCAGCGCCACATCGCGCGCTTCTTCGAGAAGCAGCAGTCCAACTCGGTGCCCTTGCTGCTGTCTTTGGCGGTCGCGCTGTTGGCGGCGCGCTCCAGCCCGGATCTTGCAGCTGCAGCGATGACCGTGCCGCAGGCCTTGGCGATGCAGAGTGCACTCAACTTCAGCCGCGACAACGAGCGCGAGGCCGACCGCCTCGGCTACCAGATGCTGGTCAGTGGCGGCTTCGATCCGGCCGGTATGGGGGGCTTCTTTGCGCGCCTGCAGGACGCGACGCGCTTCCTCGAGAACAACGCACCGGTCTATCTGCGCACGCACCCGCTCACCCAGGAGCGGATGGCCGACATGCAGAACCGTGCGCAGCAGACCGGTTACAAACAGGTCACGGACAATCGCGATTTTCAGTTGCTGCGCGCCAAGGCACGCGCGGCCGAGGGCGAGCCGCGCGAGGCGGTGGCGGGGTTCCGCGAGACAGAGGGGCTGCGCGGTATGCCCGACCCTGCCCGCAAGTACGGTCTCGGCCTGGCGTGGATGCGCGCCGGTGATCTGGCGCAGGCGCGCGCTGCGCTCGAAGGCGCCCGCCGCGACTGGCCGGACAGCGCCATCGTCGAGTCGGCGTGGGGACGCTTGTTGGCGGCGCAGGCAGCCGCGACGCAGATGGGTGACACGCCTGCTGTCAGCGACCGCAACGCCATCGACGCCTTCTACGACAGCGCGACCCGTCGCTTTCCGCGCAGCCGCCAGCTGATCCACGACCAGGCGCGCTGGCTGCTCGACAGTGGTCTCACGGCCAAGGCCAATACCTTGTTGCAACAGCAGACACGCACCTACCCGGGCGACATCGACCTGCTCCCCTTGCTCTCGCGGGCCTACGCCGACAGCGGCCGGCAACTGATGTCGCACACCACACTCGCCGAGTTCCATGCCAAGCGCAACGAACTGCACCAGGCCATCGAGCAGTTGCGTATCGCGCTCCTTGCCGGCGATGGCAACTTCTACGAGCAGTCTGTTGCCGAGGCACGCAAGCGCGAACTCGAGGCGCTCGAGCGCGAGCGCAAGGCCGAACGCGAGAAGCGCTGAGCGCGGTCAGCTGTTGAGGCGGGTCAACTGACGAGCGATAGCATCAGTCCGGCCGCCAGACCGCTGGCGACCAGGCGCACCCCGCCGACGCCAAAGCGCACCCGCAGCGATGCAAGCAAGGCCAGCAGCAGCGCGGCGCGGGCATCGAGCCCGCCAGAAAGGCTCTCCTCGACCCACCCTTGCGGCCAAAGCACGTGCGCAGCAAAGGTCAGGCCGAGTGCCGTCACGAGTCCGACCACTGCAGCCGAGATGCCTGCCAGCGGTGCACGCAGCCAGGCGAGATCGCGGCTGCGCTCGACCCATGGCGCGCCGATCAGGATGAAGGCGAACGACGGCAAAAAGGTGAATAGCGTCACCGTCAAGGCTGCCGCCAGCGCGAGCCCGGCGTCGCCGCCGCTGGCGTTCCAGCCGGCCATGAAACCGATGTAGCTGTTGACCAAGATGAGCGGACCGGGCGTCGTCTCGCCGAGCGCCAACCCGTCGATCATCTGCGCCGGCGACAGCCAGTGCGCCTCTCGCACAGCGACGTCGAACACGTACGGCAGCACGGCGTAGGCACCGCCAAAGGTCACCAGCGCCGCGCGGGTGAACAGATCCGCCAGTTCGCCCAGCAGCGGGGCACCCGCACCCACTGCCCAGCGACACAGGCCCCAGACCGCCAGCGCCGTCGCACAACCCAGAAGCAGGTGGCGCAGCGTGGGGCGCCGTTGCGGCACTGTGCTGGCGCCGGTTGCGCCCCGGTCCGAGAATTCGCCGCCGTCTTTGGCAACGGCCGTGCCCGCCGATCGGGCGGCCTCCACCGCCTCCGACATTGATGCCCTCGACACTTCGGCCTTGGCCGCATCTCCCGCTACCGCACCACGCGCCATCCACCACCCGGCCAGCGCCGCCAACGCGATGATCGCGGCGAAGTGCAGCAGCCCGGATACCGTCGCCGCCAGCGCCAGTGCCGCGACCACGCCCTCGCGCTGCTTGAGCCGCCCGCCGAGGCGCCACGCCGCTGCCGCGACCAGCACCACCACCGCCGGCTTGAGCCCTGCCAACAGCGCGCCCGCCACCGGCGTCTGCCCCCAGCCGGCGAGCAGCCACGACAGCCCCAGCACCAGCACCAGCCCGGGCAGGACGAACAGCAGTCCGGCGGCGATGCCTCCGGCAGCGCCAAACAGCAGCCAGCCGAGGTAGGTCGCGAGCTGTTGCGCCTCCGGGCCTGGCAGCACCATGCAATAGCCCAGCGCATGGCGGAACGCCGCTTCGCCAAACCATCCGCGGCGCTCCACCAGTTCCTCGTGCATCAGCGCGATCTGGCCGGCCGGCCCGCCGAAGCCGGTCAGGCCGATGCGCAGCCAGAGCATCAGGAATTCGCGTGGGGTGGGCTTGCCGGGCATCTTGCGGTCTCGGGTTCTGGCGCGGGCGGGCTTCATGTGGGGGGCCTAATCTGGTATTCTCGCCGCTTGAGATGTTTGTGCAGTCGTTCGTGGGCCGTCGAGCCCACTTTTTGTTTCCGAAGACCATGAAGGGTGCAGATGAAGTTGTGAGGTCGGTCGCAGCCGGGCTGGGTTTCGATGTCATCGACATCGAACGGGCAGCCGGCGGCCGTCTGCTGCGCGTCTTCATCGACCGGCCTTGGGATGGCGTCACGCCGTATTCCGCGACCGAAGGCGGGAACGGCGTCACCATCGACGATTGCACGCTGGTCAGCAACCAGCTCACGCGCGTGTTCATGGTCGAGGAGATCGACTATGACCGGCTCGAGGTGTCTTCACCAGGCCTCGACCGTACCATCCGCCGGGCACAGGACTTTCCGCGCTTCGTCGGCCAGCGCATGCGCGTCACCTTGCGCATGCCCATCGACGGGCGGACACGGGTGCTGGTCGGGGTGTTGGCCGGGGTGGCTGACGACCGGCTGGCGGTGCAGGTCGACAACCGCGTCCACGAGGTCGACACCGGCAACGTCGAGAAGGCCCGGCTGGTGCCGGCGATCTGAGAATCCAAAAGGTTAGAAAGCTGAGAGGCTGAGATGAAATCCGAGATCCTGATGCTGGTCGATGCGCTGGCCCGCGAGAAGAACGTCGATCGCGAGACGGTGTTCGTCGCGCTCGAACTGGCGCTGGCATCCGCAACCAAAAAGGCCTGGCAGGCGACGCAGCGGGTCGTCGAAGACGCCGACATCGTCGTCACCATCGATCGCGACACCGGCGATTACCACGCCGTGCGCCGCTGGAAGATCGTCGCCGACGACGAGAACGAGCCGTTCGAGTTTCCTGATTACCAGTACCTCCTGCAGGAAGCCCAGGAAGAAGATCCCTCCAAGCAGGTCGGCGACTACATCGAGCAGCCGATGGATGTGGTGGACTTTGGCCGCATCGGTGCCCAGGCCGCCAAGCAGGTGATCCTGCAGCGCGTGCGCGACGCCGAGCGCGAGCAGTTGCTCAACGATTTCCTCGAGCGCGACGAGAAGCTGGTCACCGGTACCGTCAAGCGCCTCGACCGCGCCGGGCTGATCGTCGAGAGCGGCAAGCTCGAGGCGCTGCTGCCGCGTGAGCAGATGATCCCAAAGGAGAATCTGCGCGTCGGCGACCGCGTCCGCGCACTGGTGCTGCGCGTCGACCGTCAGGCGCGCGGTCCGCAACTCATTCTGTCGCGCAACGCGCCCGAATTCATCATCCAACTGTTCGAGCTTGAGGTGCCGGAGATGCAGGAAGGTCTGCTCGAGATCCGCGCCGCCGCCCGTGACCCGGGTCTGCGCGCCAAGATCGCGGTCAAGAGCAACGACAACCGTGTCGACCCGATCGGCACTTGTGTCGGCATGCGCGGTTCGCGCGTGCAGGCAGTGACCAACGAGCTCGCTGGCGAGCGCGTCGACATCATCCTCTGGTCGGACGATCCGGCCAGCTTCGTCATCAAGGCGCTCCAGCCGGCCGAGGTCAGCAGCATCGTCGTCGACGAGGAACTCCATTCGATGGACGTCGTGGTGCAGGAGGACCAGCTGGCCCAGGCCATCGGCCGTGGCGGCCAGAACGTGCGCCTCGCGTCCGAACTGACCGGTTGGCAGCTCAACATCGTCACTGTCGAAGAGGCGGCGCAGAAGAGCGCCGAAGAGTCGGAGTCGATCCGTCAGGTGTTCATGGAGAAGCTCGACCTCGACGAGGAGGTCGCCGATGTGCTGATCGCCGAGGGCTTTAGCACGCTCGAAGAAGTGGCCTATGTGCCGGTCGCCGAGATGCTGGAGATCGAGGGTTTTGACGAGGACATCGTCAACGAACTCCGCGAACGCGCCCGCAACGTGCTGCTCACCGAAGCGCTGGTCAGCGAAGAGCAGGTCGAGGCCGCGGCCGACATCGCCAGCATGGAAGGGGTCGATGCCGACACCGTGGCCACACTGGCCAAAGCCGGCATCCACAACCAGCAGGCACTCGCCGATCTCGCCACCGATGAACTGGTGGAGATGACCGGCATGGCTGAGGACCGCGCGACTGCGCTGATCATGCAGGCGCGCGCGCCGCTGTTTGCGGCCGAGTGACGGGCGCGCAGGTCGCAGGCGGCAGTAGCTGGCGGTAAACAGTGGTTTTAAGCGCGCATCGCGCGCAAGGACAGCGTAGAAGATGAATGTTGATGATTTCGCCAAAGAACTGAACGTGCCGGTCGCGCGGCTGCTGGAGCAGCTCGCGTCTGCGGGTGTGAGCAAGTCGGGTGCGGCTGACGCCGTGAGTGCCGACGACAAGGCGGCCCTGCTCGCCTACCTGCACAAGCAGCATGGCAGCGCCGGCGAGCGTCGCAAGATCACGCTGACCCGCCGCTCGACCACCGAGATCAAGCAGGCCGACAGTACCGGTAAGGCGCGCACCATCCAGGTCGAGGTGCGCAAGAAGCGCGTCTTCGTCAAACGTGAGGCCGGTGCCCCGGAAGAGGTCGAGCAGTCGCCGGCGGTGCGTGCCGAGCAGGAGGCCGAGCAGGCGCGTCTGCGCGAAGAAGAAGCGCGCAAGCAGGCCGAGCTGATCGCCCGGCAGGCCGCCGAGATCAAGGAGAAGCAAGAGCGCCAGGTCAAGCGTATGCAAGAGATCGAGGCTGCCGCTGCGGCGGCGGCCGAGGCGGCGGGACAGCCGGCCCCGAGCGCCACCGAGGCCCCGGCGGTCGCGGCCCGACCTGGCGACAAGCCCGGCGACAAGAAGAAGCCCGACAACAAGGGCTGGCAGGACCGTCAGCCCGGTCGTCGCGGCGGATTGCGCACGCGTGGTGCGACCGGCGGTGACGGCTGGCGCGACAACAAGCACAAGCCGCGTCACCGTGACGACGGCGAGCATGGTTTCCAGGCGCCGACCGAGCCGATCGTGCGCGAGGTCCATGTGCCCGAGACCATCACCGTGGCCGACCTTGCACACAAGATGTCGGTCAAGGCCTCCGAGGTCATCAAGCAC
>DALYGT010000092.1:0-6081 GCA_031971375.1 Burkholderiales bacterium
CGAGGGGTTCGGGGACTACGCGGCATGGCGCCGAGCACGTGGACTGGAGCTGATCGACGCACAGCTGCATGCCGAACGTCTCGCACACTGGCGGGATCGTCCCCGCTTTTTGCTGGTGACCTTGGCCACTGCCGCGCAACTGCCCCTGCTGGCCCGGACGCTGGATAACTTGCAAAAACAGCTGTACCAGGATTGGTGCCTCGCCATACTTTCGGATCAACCGAGCCCCTCAACATTATTCGGTGGCGACCCGACGCTTCAATGGTTGCAACTGGCGGATATTGGCGACCACGAAGCCGTCGCGCACGTCCTCAATACGCTCGCCATCGAAGGCGGTTTCGATTGGATGGCAACGCTGCCAGCGGGCTTTGAGCTCGAGCCCAACGCACTGTTGCTGATCGGCGACCACATCGATCGCCATCCCGGGGGGGTGGCGTTCTACAGCGATGACGACCACGTCGATGAAGAAGGCGTGCACGGTCAACCCCGTTTCAAGCCCCGATTCGATATCGACTTCCTGCGCAGTTTCGACTACGTCGGGGCTTCGTTGTGGCTGAAAACCGACGCGGTCGAGGCCCTTGGCGGTTTGGCGCCACTTGGCAACGCGATGGGTTTCGAGTTCCTGTTGCGCGCCTGGGAGATGGTCGGCGATGCCGGAATCGGACACATCGCCTTCCCGCTGACTCACCTGGCTGCAGAAGCCGCTCCGGACCATGGCGACTCCCGTCTGCACGACGCCGCAGTCATTGCGCATCTGGAGCGGACCGGGTTCCCAGCGGTGGTGGAAAAGGGGTTTGCGGAAGGGACGCGCCGGATCCGGTGGATGTGGCCAGAGCAGGTCCGTGTGACCATCACCATCCCCATCCGCGACAGACTCGAATTCCTTGCGCCCTGCGTCGAGAGCATCCTCGAGAGAACGGTCTACCCGAACTTTGAGATCCTGCTCGTCGACAATCAGAGCAGCGACCCCGACACCGTGACCTGGCTGCAGGACATCGTCGCGACCGAGCCGGACCGCGTTCGGCTCATCGAGCGACATGGCGAGTTCGACGTGGCGGCCAGCCATAACCTCGCCGCCGATGAGTCTCGCTCCGGCTTCCTCTGCCTGCTCGAAGACGACATCGAAGTCATTCAGGGCGAGTGGCTCGGCCGCCTCCTCGAACTGGCACAACGCCCGGATGTCGGCGCCGTTGGCGCGCGTCTGGTCGCGCCAGAGACGGGCGAGTTGCGCCACACCGGGTTCGTCCTCGGGATGGAGCCCGGCGGCATCGCCGGGTCCCCTTTGGCGGGTCTGTGTGGTCTTCGCGAAGCGGGTCCCCTGATGCGCCTGCAGGTGGTGCGGGCAGCCTCGGGGGTATCGGCCGCATGCATGCTGGTGCGTCGGTCGGATTATCTGGCTGCCGGCGGTATGGATGAGACGCTGTCAGTCGCATGGGCCGACATCGATCTGTGCCTGAGGCTGCGCGAAGTCGGTCGTCGCGTCCTCTGGACTCCGTTTGCCACGCTGGTCCATTACGGCGTGACGCGCGACCCGCGTGGGCTGTCTCCGTCGGCACAGGCCTCCAAGGTCGAACGTATCCTCGCTGCCCGTGACGAGATGTTGACCCGGTGGCGCACGTCCCTTGCGCTGGACCCTTTCTACAACCGCAACCTGAGTCTGATCCACCGTGACATGCGACTCGAGGCGCCGCTCAGGGCCGCATGGGACACGACCTTCCGCGAGCGCCCAAGGTTACTCGGCATCCCCTTGACCGGCGGAAGCGGCATCTACCGCGTCAAGGAGCCTTTTGATGCCTTGGCGGATGCCGGCAGGCTGCACGTCATGTACCCGGTCGCAGTCCCCACGGCGGTGCGTCTACCGACCGTCATCGAAGTGGCCAGGTTGGAGCCGGATGCGCTGCTGATCCACTCTCGCCTTGATGAAGTCTGTCTGGACACACTGGAACAGAACCGGCGTTTCAACCCGGGCATCTTCCAGTTGTTCGGACTCGATGACCTCGTCACCCAGATCCCGGAAAAGAGCAGTGCCTGGCTTCATTTCCGCCGCCATTTCCGTGACGCCCGACCGCGCTTGCGTGCAGCGCTCAAACTCTGTGACCGCCTCGTCGTCTCGACCGACCCGCTCGCCGACCTCTGCCGCGACATGATCGACGACATCGTGGTGGTTCCCAACCGCCTGTCCAGGGTGTGGCAGGGCCACACTTCCCGTCGCAACCGCACCGACAAGCCTAGGGTCGGCTGGGTCGGCGCGCAGCAACACCAAGGCGATCTGGAACTGATCGAGACCGTGATCGAGACACTCGCCGACGAAGTCGACTTCGTCTTCATGGGCATGGCCACCGACCGCATCCGCCCGCATCTCGCCGAGTTCCACCAACCCGTGCCCTGGGAGGAATACCCGGCCAAAGTCGCCTCGCTCGACCTCGACATCGCGCTCGCGCCACTGGAACTGGTGCCTTTCAACGAGGCCAAGAGCAACCTGCGCCTGCTCGAGTACGGCATCTTCGGCTGGCCGGTGGTCTGCACCGACATCTACCCCTACCGGCATGACAACGCACCGGTGACGCGCGTCCCCAACGAACCGGACGCATGGATCGAAGCCATCCGTGCGCTCGCCCGCGATCCGGAGCGACGCGCCCGGGAGGGCGATGCGCTGCAGGCGTGGGTCCGGCGCGGCTATCTCCTGGATGAGCATTTGGAGGAGTGGCAGCGGGCCTTGTTGCGCTGATCTCCTGCGGCGGCGAGGCTATCATTCGCCGCTGCCGGGTTTTCCGCACACCGGCCTCTCGCCATCTCCCTCCGATCAGCCCATGAAAAGCAGCCAGATCCGCCAGCAGTTCCTCGACTTCTTTGCCGGCAAGGGCCACGCCGTGGTGCCCTCGAGCCCGCTGGTGCCGCACGGCGACCCGACGCTGCTGTTCACCAACGCCGGCATGAACCAGTTCAAGGACGTGTTCCTCGGCTTCGACAAGCGGCCCTACACGCGTGCCGCCAGCAGCCAGAAGTGCGTGCGCGCCGGCGGCAAGCACAACGACCTCGAGAACGTCGGCTACACCGCGCGCCACCACACCTTCTTCGAGATGCTCGGCAACTTCAGTTTTGGCGACTACTTCAAGCGCGACGCCATCGTCTGGGCCTGGGAGCTGCTCACCGGCGTGTTCAAGCTGCCAGCGGATCGCTTGCTGGTGACCGTCTACGCCGAGGATGACGAGGCCTACGGCATCTGGAAGGACGTGGTAGGCGTTCCGGCGGAGCGCATCATCCGCATCGGCGACAACAAGGGTACCCGCTACGCCTCCGACAACTTCTGGATGATGGGCGACACCGGCCCCTGCGGCCCCTGCACCGAGATCTTCTACGACCACGGCCCGCACATCCCCGGCGGGCCACCGGGCAGCGCCGACGAGGACGGCGACCGCTTCATCGAGATCTGGAACAACGTGTTCATGCAGTTCAACCGCGACGAGGCGGGCGTACTGCACCCGCTGCCGCGACCGAGTGTCGATACGGGCATGGGCCTCGAGCGCATCTCCGCGGTGCTGCAGGGTGTCCACAGCAACTACGAGATCGACCTGTTCCAGCGGCTGATCGCCGCCGCCGCGCGCGAGACCGCGACCCGCGACCTCGACTCGCCCTCGCTCAAGGTCATCGCCGACCATATCCGCGCCTGCGCCTTCCTGGTGAGCGACGGCGTCATCCCCGGCAACGAGGGTCGTGGCTATGTGCTGCGCCGGATCATCCGCCGCGCCATCCGGCACGGCTACAAGCTCGGCGCCCGTGCCGCCTTCTTCCACAAGCTGGTCCCCGACCTGGTCGCCGAGATGGGCGAGGCCTACCCCGATCTGGCAGCGAATGCGGCGCGCGTGAGCGACGTGCTACGACAGGAGGAGGAGCGCTTCTTCGCCACCATCGAGAACGGGATGAGCATCCTTGAGGGCGCTATCGCTGTGGGCGACATCGACGGCGAGACCGCCTTCAAGCTGCACGACACCTATGGTTTCCCGCTGGACCTCACCGCCGACGTCTGCCGCGAACGCGGTGTGGGCGTCGACGAGGCCGGCTTTGCCGCCGCGATGGCGCGGCAGAAGGCGCAGGCGCGAGCGGCCGGAAAGTTCAAGATGTCCGCCGCGCTCGAATACGCCGGCCCGCAGACCACCTTCCACGGCTACGAGCGGCTCGACACCGACGCCCGCGTCGTCGCCTTGTACCGCGACGGCGCGCCGGTCGAGGCCCTGCACGAGGGCGAGATGGGCGTGGTGGTACTCGACGAGACCCCGTTCTACGCCGAGTCGGGTGGCCAGGTGGGGGACTCGGGTGTGCTGCGCGGGCCCGATGGCCTGTTCAACGTCGAGGACACGCAGAAGATCCAGGCCGCGGTGTTCGGTCATCAGGGCACGGTCGGTACCGGTGCGCTGCGCGTGGGCGACGCGGTCAAGGCGCGGGTCGACGCCGCCAGCCGAACCGCGACCATGCGCAATCACAGCGCCACCCATCTGATGCACAAGGCGCTGCGCGAAGTCCTTGGGCCGCACGTGCAGCAGAAGGGCTCGCTGGTGGATGCCGACAAGACCCGCTTCGACTTCTCGCACACGCAGCCGGTCACAGCCGGGCAGATCGCCGAGATCGAGCGCCGCGTCAACGCCGAGATCCTCGCCAACGCGGCGACCAAGGCGCGCGTGATGCCGATCGACGAGGCGCAGAAGACCGGCGCCATGATGCTGTTCGGCGAGAAGTACGGCGACGAGGTGCGCGTGCTCGACATCGGCTCGTCGCGCGAGCTGTGTGGTGGCACGCACGTGTCCCGCACCGGTGACATCGGCCTCTTCAAGATCTACGCCGAGTCGGGCGTGGCCGCCGGCGTGCGCCGCATCGAGGCGGCGACCGGGGAGGGCGCGCTGGCGCTTGTAGCGAGCGCCGAGCGTGAGCTGCACCGGATCGCGGCGATGGTCAAGGTCGCACCCGAACAGGCTGCGGCGCGCATCGAGCAGGTCATCGAGCAGTCGCGGGCGCTGGAGAAGGAGCTCGCCGCGCTCAAGGCCAGGATGGCGGCAGGTGCCGGCGACGCGCTCGCCGGTCAGGCGGTCGATGTCAATGGAAGCAAGGTCCTCGCGGCCACGCTCGAGGGCGCCGATGCCGCCGCGCTGCGCGAGGCTGTCGACAAGCTGCGCGCAACGCTCAAATCCGCTGCGGTGGTGTTGGGCAGCGTGAGCGAGGGCAAGGTAACGCTGATCGCTGGCGTGACGCCAGACCTCACATCACGGGTCAAGGCCGGCGAACTGGTCAACCATGTCGCCGCCAAGGTGGGCGGCAAGGGTGGCGGCCGGCCGGACATGGCGCAGGCCGGTGGCACCGAGCCCGCGAACCTGCCTGCGGCGCTGGCCTCGGTATCGGCTTGGGTGGGCGAGCGTCTTACCCGCTAGAAGCCGAAGCGCCAACCCGGACCATAGCGGTAGTACGGGTAGGGGTAGCCGAACGGCTGTCGGCTCAAGGCACGCAGTTCCATCTCGTTGCGCAGGCTCTGCAGCTCCTTGAGCTGCTCTTGCTGTTGTTGCGCCAGTCTGCCTTTCCAGGTGTCGCCAAGCGCATCGAGTTGCCGCCGGTGGAGCCAGTCCAGGACCTCTGCTGCGATGCCCTCTTGCAGCAGCGCCGGGACCTCGGACGGGCGTACATCCAGCACGGTACTGGTGCGATCGAGTTCGGCGATGATGTCTGAGGGCGTCTTGCCATCTCGCGTCAGGCGGCGGATGTCGTCGAGCGTCATCGGGAAGACGACCGGCGCCTGAGCGACGGCGGCCGACTCGCCCTCGCGCGAGAGTACACGGGGGCCATTGTTCGCCGTCGACGCTGCGCAACCGGTGAGCAGCGCAGCAAGGACGACCATCGACAAAGGGGCGGGGGGGCGTCTCAGCATGTCGGAGCTCTCAAGATGACCCCGGTAAGACAGGTTCACGAGCCGCGGGTTCTTGCGCCAGCCGCGACGTGTTGCACTGCCTCAGTCGCCCGGCAGATCGCTGCCACAACTGCGGACATCCTCGTCGAGGGCATCGACCAGGCTGGCCAGCGAGCGTTGGAGTTCGCGAA
>DALYGT010000093.1:0-6080 GCA_031971375.1 Burkholderiales bacterium
GTGCGGCCCGAGGGCATCGTCGACCATCGCGGCAGTTACGACGACTACCTCGCCCGACTCGGCGTGGAGTAGTCCGCTAGAGCATCACCTGCGTGCCGACCTCGACCACCTGGTTGGGCGGCAGCCGGAAGGTCGCCGCGGCGCCCTCGGACTGGCGGGTCATCCACGCAAACAGGCCGCGTCGCCAGCGCGGCATGCCGCCAACGCCCTCCACCACCTGCGAGCGCGCGACGAAGAACGTCGTTGTCATCGGATCGAGTTCGAGAGGCTGGGCGGCGGGCAGGGCGAGGGCGGTCGGCACGTCCGGTTCCTGACGGAAGCCGTAGCGCACAGAGACCAGATACATGCCGTTGCCGGCGTCCTCGATGGTCAGGCGCTCGGCTGCAGACACATAAGGCACCTCTTCGGTGTAGACGTGCAGGAACACGTTCTTCTCGTGCAGCACCTTGAAATGCTTGAGGTTATGGAACAGCGCAGTGGGCACCAGATCGAGGTTGGCACAGAGGTAGACCGCCTGACCGGCGACACGCGGCACATCGGGCGCCGGCCCCGCGAGGAAGGCCGAGATGGGGATGTCGTAGGCCTGTTGCCGCTCTTTGACCAGTGCGCTGCCACGCTTCCAGGTGGTGAGCGCGGTGAACAGCGACAGACCCATGAGCACTGGCAGCCAGCCGCCATCAAAGAATTTGGTCACATTGCCGGCGAGAAACACCGCCTCAAGGCCAAGAAAGACCAGCAGGCTGCCAAGCACCCACCACGACGGACGTTTCTCGCGGTGCGTGACGATGTACAGGCACAGCGTCGAGGTGATGAGCATGGTGCCGCACACGGCGATGCCGTAGGCCGCAGCCAGGGCAGCCGACGACTTGAACTGCAGGACCAGGACGATCACAGCGACCCACAGTGCCCAGTTCATCGCCGGCACATAGATCTGACCCTTCTCTACATCTGATGTGTGCAACACCCGGAAGCGCGGCAAGAAGCCCAACCGGGAGGCTTGCATGGTGACCGAGAAGGCGGCGGTGATCAGCGCCTGCGAGGCGATCACGGTGGCTGCCGTGGCGAGCGCGACAAGCAGCGGGATGAGCGGTTCGGGGGCGAGCAGGTAGAACGGGTTCTCGACCGCCGACGGGTCCCGGATGACCAGCGCGCCTTGCCCGAAATAGTTGAGCAGCAGCGAGGGCCAGACGATCGCATACCACGCCAGCCGCACCGGCGCCTTGCCGAAGTGCCCCATGTCGGCGTAGAGCGCCTCGGCGCCGGTCAGGACAAGGAACACGGAGCCGAGCATGAAGAACGCCGACAGCGGTTCGCTGACGGCAAAGTTCAATGCAAGCAGAGGGTTGAGGGCGAGCAGGACCTCGGGGGTCTCGAAGATGCTCAGCAGGCCCAATCCGCCGATGACGAGGAACCAGACCGTGGTCACCGGCCCGAAGAATCGGCCCACCAGGCCGGTCCCTTGGCGCTCGAACATGAACAACAAGGTGAGGACGACCACGGTGATCGGGATCACCCAGTCGGCGAGGTCGGGCTGGATCACGGCGATGCCCTCGACTGCGGAGAGCACCGAGATGGCCGGCGTGATCATGGCGTCGCCATAGAACAGGGCAGCGGCAAATACGCCCAGTGCGACCACACTGGCCGAGAAGCCCCCGGCCTTGCGGACCACGCGCTGCGCCAGTGCGGTGAGCGCCAGCACACCTCCCTCGCCCTCGTTGTCGAAGTCGAGGACCATGACCACGTATTTGAGGGTGACGATGAGGGTGATCGCCCAGAACAGCGACGATAATGCCGCCAGCACGTGCTCGGGACTCGCGGCGAGCGGATGCGCGGTCATCGCCTCCTTGAAGGCGTACAGCGGGCTGGTGCCGATATCGCCGTAGACGACCCCGAGTGCCCCGAGGGCGAGGGGGAGCAGGGCCTTGTTGGGACTGGACACTGTTCGAGGGTACGCAGAGGGAGTCGCATCCTGCGCTGCAGCAATAGAGGATGTCAAATGCGCTGGACAGGTTATGGCTTGATGGTGGTCGGTTTCGTGCTGGCCTTCTTCCATCGCAACTCGCCGGCGGCGATGGCAGATGCGCTCGCCGCAGAATGGCACGCCGGCCCGGCGCTGCTAGGGGCCGTCTCGGCGAGCTATTTCTGGGTCTACACGGCGATGCAGGTGCCGACCGGGATCCTCGCCGACCAGTTGGGGCCGCGCCGCATCGTGTCGCTGGGCATGGCCGCGGCTGGGGTGGGGACGGTCCTGTTCGCGCTGGCGCCCGACGCCGCCTGGGGTGCGGCGGCGCGCATGCTGATCGGCTTCGGCGTGAGCTTCCCGTTCATCTCGCTGATGAAGTTCGCTGCGGTGTGGTTCCCCGAGCGGCAGTTCGCGACCATCAGCGGGCTCACCGTGTTCATCGGCAATATCGGCGCGGTGCTGGCCGCTACGCCGCTGGTCTGGGTGATGCACCACATGGCGTGGCAGGGCGTCTTCCTCGGTCTCGGGGCGGCGACCCTGGTCCTCGCGGCGGTGACCTGGCGGCTGGTGTATGACCGCCCAGAGCATGCGGGACTGCCGCCTGTGCATGCGCCGACGCCGGCGGAAGAGGGTGCGGGTCCGCACTGGCGCGAGGGGCTGATGCGGGTTCTGCGCAACCGCCGCACCTGGCCGGGCTTTGTGCTCAATTTCGGCTTGGCAGGCGGTGCGTTTGGCTTTGCCGGATTGTGGGGCGTGCCTTTCCTCGAGGGCAGCTATGGGATGGGCAAGGCCGAGGCGGCGACGCAGACCAGCCTGCTGGTGGCTGCTTGCGCGGTCGGTGGTCTGGTGATCGGCCGCATCTCCGATGCGCTGGGGCGCCGTCGGCCAGTGATGCTGGTGTGGACCCTCGCACACACCTTGCTGTGGTTGCCTTGGCTGCTGCACTGGCCGCTCACGGGTTGGCGGCATTCGCTGCTGTCGGCGGGGCTCGGCTTTACGTCTGCGGCCTTTGCGCTCACCTGGGCGGTGGCCAAAGAGGTCAACGCGCCGCGACTGGCAGGCATGGCGGCCGGCGTCGTCAACACCGGGGCGTTCCTCGGGGGGGCGGTGATCCAGCAGGCGATCGGCTTCTGGGTCGAATGGCGCAGCGGGTCGGTGCCGGCGGCTGCAGCCCTGCACGAGGCGGTCTGGCTGATCCCGCTGACCTGCGCGGCGGGGGTGGTGGCGGCCTGGGGCGTGACCGAGACCTATGCCCGCAACATCAGTCTCGCGCGCGCTTGACCCAGACCCAGGCGAGGACGAGGAAGACACAGCACAGCAGGCCCTGCACCAGCCCGTAGGCTGCCGAGGGCTGCGCATCCGCCCAGGCGCGCGTCATGCCCTCGGTCAGGTAGGGCAGGGTCAGCAGCGAAGCCCACTGGATGCTCTTGAGGCGCCCATGCAGCAGGCCGAGCAGCGGCAGCAGCAGCGGCAGGCCTTTAAAGATGAGCGCCGAGCCGCCCGGGCGCAGCGGCGCCCCAGCGCCCTCCCACCAGACGGTGAGCAGGATGAGGGCGATGTAGGTGGCGCAGGCGAGATTCTGCGCGTGGGTGCGACGCATGGTGGGTCCTATGGTGTGGTCAGCGCAACTTGCCGGCGATCTCGGCGACGCGCCGCCCGAGCGCGACGGCCAGCGCGTGTTCGTGCGGGTCGACCGGGCGGTCGCCGAGGCTGCCGCCGATGTGCGAGGCGCCGTAGGGGGTGCCGCCGCCGGTCGTCTCGCTCAGGGCCTTCTCGCCATACGGCAGGCCCACCAGCAGCATGCCGTGGTGCAGCAGCGGCAGCATCATGCTCAGCAGCGTGGTCTCGTTGCCGCCGTGCAGGCTGCCACTCGAGGTGAAGACGCCGGCTGGTTTGCCGACCAGTGCGCCGGACGACCACAGGCCGGCGGTGCCATCGAGGAAGTACTTGAGCGGCGCGGCCATGTTGCCAAAGCGCGTCGGTGAGCCGAGCAGCAGGCCGTCGCATGCGGCCAGATCATCCAGCGTGGCATAGGGCGCGCCGCTGTCCGGGACCTCTGGCTCGGTGGCCTCGCAGACGGTGGAGACGCGCGGCACGGTGCGCAGCACGGCGCTGCAGCCGGCGACCGACTCGACGCCGCGCGCGGCCAAGCGCGCCAACTCGCGGGTGCCACCGTGGGTGCTGTAGTAGACGATGAGGATGCGTGTCATGGCCGGTATCATAGCCGCCATGGTGAGAACAGCCGTCATGCACTGGGCCGGATTGGCCGGCCGGGTCCGCCGGCGTTTCCAGCAGGACCGCCTCGGGCAGGTCGCCTCGAGCCTCACGTTCACCACGCTGCTCGCGCTGGTGCCGCTGCTTACCATCATGCTGACGGTGTTCTCGGCCTTCCCGATGTTCGAGGACTGGTCGCTGGCGTTCAAGCGCTTCGTGCTGTCGACGCTGGTGCCGGAGTCGGCCGGCAAGGTCATCAGCGTCTACATGCTGCAGTTCAGCAGCAACGCGCACAAGCTCACGGCCATCGGCCTGGTCATCTTGGCGGTGACCGCGATCAGCCTGATGATGACCATCGAGGCGGCTTTCAACGGCATCTGGCATGTGCAGCGGCACCGGCCGCTCGGCGTCCGCCTGACCACCTACTGGGCGGTGCTGACCGCAGGCCCGGTGGTGATCGGTGCGGGCTTGTCGATCACCTCTGCCTTGACCGGCATGGCAGTCGGCGCGACGCAATCGCTGCCGCTCCTTGCCGAGACCATCGGCGAACTGGTCCCGCTGACCCTGAGTGTGCTGAGCTTCGCTGCGCTGTACCTGACCGTGCCGAACCGCCAAGTGGCACGCGACCACGCGCTGGTGGGCGGGCTGGTGGCGGGTGTCGGCTTTGAACTGACGCGGCTGGCGTTCGCTGCCTACGTCAAGCTGTTCCCGACCTTCAAGCTGGTCTACGGCGCGTTCTCGAGCTTGCCGCTGTTCCTCGTCAGCCTCTACCTGACGTGGTGGGTGGTGCTGCTGGGGGCGGTGGTGGCGGCGGAGTTGGGTTCGGGGGGGGAGTGAGCGCCCCCGCATGTCAGGCGATGCATTCGACGCGTGGCTCACCGCCGGCCGCGGCTGCACGGGTGGCGAAGCGCCGGTCGAAAGTGAGAAGGCCCGCGGTGTGACTGCTCCGCGCGAGATGGAGGGCATCGGCAAAGTCCAGCCCTTTGGCGAGCCAATTGACTGCTTGGAGAACGTGCGCACGGTCTTCGATGACCCAATGCTCAACGCCTAAAAGTGCACGGAAGACCCGTTCCACTTCCGAGACCTGGAGGCCATAGAAACCGCGCAGCACCCATTCGAATTCCAGCAGAACCGAGACAGGTATGAAACAGCGTAGCGAAAGTGCGGCCTCTGCTAGGGGACGCTGGCGCATCGACTCTGGGTCGTCTGGGTCGTCGACAAGGAAACGCGCGAGGACGTTGGTATCGACTGCTTTCAAGTCGGTGACCGCTGCGGCTCGGCAAGCAATGCCGCAGCATCGAAATCATCAAGGCTGCGTGGCACGCCTCTGGAAGGCACTTTGACCATGCCGGCAAGACCGACGAGGTCTGCCGGCTTGATGGTGTGGACCGGGCGAAGCATCAAACCATTGCCCTCTTCGGAGAGCTCAAGGACGGAGCCTGCAGCCAGACCCAGACGGTTCCGGACTTCGACCGGCAAGACGATTTGACCCTTGGAGGACAAGGTGACGGTCGGCATCGCGATTTCTGTTTCAAGACAGAGAGCCTGAACCATAACTTACCACGTAAGAAACACTGTTTGGCCATACTGCTCGAGTGACAGGGATTTGTCATCGGTCAGCTGGACACTCAGGCACTTCCCTTTCGGCTGTCCGGCACCGTTTTACAAGCCACGCCTAGCGTGCCGAAGCAGACACCTACCTGGGCGAGGTGCTGAATTTCGAGACGCCGGCGCAGTTCTTTGGGCGGTTGACGGAGAAACGCTGGCACATCGTTCGTGCGGCTCAGGGGCAAGGCGAGCTGCAGGTGCGAGAGCTGGCGCGCCGGGTCGGGCGCGATGTCAAGCGTGTGCATGACGACGTTGTTGCGCTGGCGCAGCTAGGGCTGCTGGAGCGTACCGAGCG
>DALYGT010000094.1:0-6007 GCA_031971375.1 Burkholderiales bacterium
ATTCTGCACGCCGCCGCACTCAAGCCGTGGGGCGATTGGATCCCTGTCGCATGGCCTCACGACGGCTTGCAGCACGACAAGGGCAGCGGGGAAGAGCTGGCAAGTCAGTATCGGATGGCTGGACTTAACATGCTTTTGGAGCGGGCGACGTTTGAAGACGGCGGAAATGGCGTTGAGGCCGGCATTATGGAAATGCTCGACCGCATGCAAACCGGCCGCCTACGTGTCGCGCGTACGTGCACGGAATGGTTTGAAGAGTTTCGGCTTTATCACCGCAAGGATGGCAAGGTCGTCAAGGAGCGTGACGACGCCTTAAGCGCGACTCGATACGCAATCATGATGAAACGCTTTGCGGCGCCCAGGCCGCGAAAGTCTCAACTCGTTGTCCCCAACTTCGGAGCAGTTTGACATGGCCGTCATGGTACCCACCCAGCTGCCGGGCGTACAGCAGGTGCTGTTCCGCCTGATCGGCGCCAACATGAACGTCACCACGGACCAGGCGTTCGTGCCGTATCTGTGGACGCCCGGTGCGTCGTTCCTGATCGAGCGCATCCGCGTCGTGAACGCCTCGGTCTCGCTGAGCACGGCGGCGGGCGGCATCTACACGGCGGCGAGCAAGGGCGGCAACGCCATCGTGGCGTCCGGCCAGGCCTATTCGACGCTCACCGGCGCGACGATCGGCCTTGATCTCACCGTAGCGGCGGTCGGCAACGGCCTGCAGACCGCAACGCCGATCCTGTCGCTGACCACCGGTCAGGGCGCGGCGGCGACGGCGGACTTCTACGTCTATGGCTCCATCATCGGGAACCTCTAATGACCGAGGCTGAATACCGCGCGCAGATGGAGGCGATCTACATCGACCGCCCCGCGCATGTGGACGTGATGGTCGCGGCGTGGCTGGCCGAGCAGGGTAAGGTCCCGGCGCCTGCCCCTGAGCCCAGCGCAGCGCTGGAGGGCGACGACCCGGAGGCTGACCCGCAATGAGCCTTGAGATCATCCGGGCGTCGTTCACCAGGCCTGCAGATACGACCATTTATGCGGCGGGCGACCTCCTCGCCAACTCCGTCACCCCAGGCAGCGTTGTCCCGATCGCGTTCACCAGCAGCAACGTGCCGTGCCGCATCCAGCGCGTCACAATGCTCAGCAGCAATGACGCGGTCGCCAACAAGAACTTCACGCTGTATCTGTTCACGGCCCAGCCGACCGTCACCAACGGCGACAACGGCGCCTTCGCTCTGGCGACGCAGTTCTCGGCGCTGCAGGCGGTGTTTGCCAGCACGGCGGCGGTCAATACCGGGGCGGGCGCGGTGAACGCGTTCTATCCGCTGGACGGCGCGGCGACGCCGCAGAATGGCTGGATCCCTCAGCTGATGCCGGGCACGTTCTGGGGCCTGCTCAAGGTGAACGCGGCCTACACGCCGACCAGCGGTGAGACATTCACGCTGCTTGTGGAAGCGTGGGCGAGCGCGGGCGATTCCTGATCCCATGGCTTATGTAAACGGCGCGGACGACGGCTACCAGGTCGGCGCCGATCCGGACCATGCGCGTGAGGCGGACGAAAAGCTCGTCCTGGACGACGCGGACTTCCTGTCCATCGTGAAAGCCGAGCGGCGTACCGCCATCGGCATGAACACCGGCGACACGATCCTCGAAGAACGGGAACTGGCGCTGGAGTACTACAAGGGCCAGATGGACGACGTCCCGGCCCTGCCGAACCGGTCGAAGGTCGTCTCCAGCGACGTGGCCGATGCGGTGCACACCGCGTCGCCGGACCTGATCGAGATCTTCACCGGCGGCGACGAGATAGGCTCTTTCCGGGCTGTCGGCGAAGAGGACGTGGCGGCGGCGGAGCAGGAAACGCAGGTCGTCAACCACGTCATCATGAACGAGAACGACGGTTTCCGGCTTGTCCACGACGCGATCCATGACGCGCTGCTGACCAAGGTCGGCATCTTTCACTGGTGGGTGGAGGAGGACGAAAGCTACGAGGACGCCGATCTGGAGCGCGCCACGGCTGCTGAGGTGCAGCTTGCGCGGCAGGACGGCGAACTGGTCGAGATCGAGCAGTCCGGCCTGTCCGACACGACGGGCGAACCGCTCTATGATGTCACGATCCGGCGCAAGCGCACCGACAAGTGCGTCAAGGTCGACGTGGTCGCGCCGGAAGACTTCGCCGTGGCGCGGGACACGAAGAAGCTGTCGGAAACGACCTACTGCGTGATGCGGACCCGGCCCCGCGCACAGGACCTGAAGGCCAAGGGCTTCGATCCGGACATCGTGGATCGCCTGCCGGCATGGTCGCAGGCGAGCCCGCAGATTCTGGACCAGGTGCGCGACCTTGCCGGCGAACACCGTGTCGTGACCGGCGCGTCGGAATCGACCCACGATTTGCGCACGGTGCTGATCTACAAGCACATCGTGCGCGTGGACGCGGATGGCGACGGCAAGCCGGAGATCTGGCAGGTCGAAACGGACGAGCATGAAGGCGTGCTGCTGCAGAAGACGCGGCTGACGCATGTGCCGTTCGCGGCGGGCTCGCCCTATCGGGCGCCGCACCGCTTCTACGGCCGGTCGCTGGCGGACCTGCTGATCGAGGTGCAGCGGATCAAGACCGCGCTGATGCGCCTGACGCTGGACACCGCGTTCTTCGCCGTCAACCAGCGCCACGAGGTCGCCGAAAGTACGGCGTCGGAGCACACAATATCCGACCTGCTCAACAACCAGCCCGGCATGCCGGTGCGGGTGAAGCAGCAGGGCACGGTGCGGGCCATTCCGGCGGGTGCGATGGGCTTCGACCCGTTCGCGGCGCTGGAGTATGTGGCGACGGTGGCGGAACAGCGCACCGGCATCGTGCGCAACGCGCAAGGGCTCAATCCCGACACGCTGCATGACACCGCCAAGGGCGCGATGCAGCTGATGCAGGCCGCGCAACGCCGCTTGCGCCTCGTTGCGCGCACCCTGGCGGAGACCCTGTTCCGGGACCTGTTCGTCGGCGTGCATCAGACGCTGCGGGAGCACGGGCCGAGCGAGATCACGGCGCGCATCCGCAACCAGTTCGTGGCCGTCGACCCCACGTCGTGGGGCGTGCGCAAGGACATGACGATCGAGATCGGCATGGGCGGCGGTCGCGAGCATGACCTGATGCTGCTGGAGGCCGTGAAGGCTGACATGCGCGACATTCTGGAGGCGCAGGCCAACGGCGCGCTGGAGGCGAAGGTCGTGACGCCCGCGAACGTGTTCGCCATGGCGAAGAAGCGGGCCGAGCGCGCCAACATCAAGGGTGTGGCGGAGTTCTACACCGACCCGACGCAGGAGCTGCAGCAGAAGGCGCAACAGCCGCCGCAGCCCAGCCCTGAGATGATGAAGATGCAGGCGGACGTCGAGACCGACCGCCAGAAGCTGCAGCTGGAGGCGGAGCGCGCCAAGGCCGAACACGATCGCGCCATGCAGAAGACCGCTGCGGAAGTGCAGGCGACGCGCGAGAACAATGAAGCGCAGATCGCGCTGGCGCTGGAGAAAGCGCAGGTCGAGATCCAGATGATGCGCGACAAGGCCGCCGCGGAACAGCAGACGGCCCGGGAGCAGATGCAAATGGATCTGCAGCTGGCCCGCGAAAAAATGCAAATGGATTATCAGCTTGAGCGCCTTCGTATCGAAAGCTCTGAACGCGTTGGACGGGCCAAGGCCGCCCAGGTCGGCAGCGATAGCCCGCCCAGCATCGACACGGACGTGAACGGCCAATGACGCGCCGCAGGGAAGAGCCGCTGCCGGCGGAAATCCGGTCGCGCGGGCTCGCCGCAAAGGCGGAACTGCCGGTGATGGACGATGCGTTCGAGATCGTGCGCGCGCGGCTGTTTGAGGAATGGATGAACACGCGCCCGGCGGACACCGACCGGCGCGAGCGCATCTACCACACGCTTTATGGGCTGGCGTCGGCGCGCAACGTGCTGATCGAAGCCATCAATGCGGGTGAGCTGCAGGAGGGGTCGGACGCAGTGGCCGACATCCTCAACGGGCGGGACCCGGTCGTCTAGGGAACACGGAATGACGGATGGTGAAGTCCTGTCGCTCGACGCGGCAGTGAACCTGCTTGCGCAGCCGGAGGAGGAGCGCAAGGACGAGTCGGCGCAACCTCAGGCCGAGGCAGAGGCGCCGCAACCGGAAGCGAAGGAGCCCGAGCCGGAAACGCTGGAAGAGCCGCAGGCCGAAGCGGAAGAAGAGCCAGAGGCAGAGGCCGAGCCGGAGCCCGAAGAGGAGCCCGCGCCGCAGATCGACCCGCCGCGGTCATGGTCGAAAGAGGATGCGGCCATCTGGAGCCAGCTGCCGCCCGAGGCGCAGGAGGTCGTGGCGCGCCGGGAAGCCGAGCGCGATCGCGCGACACACCTTGCGATCCAGGAGAAGGCGGAACTTACCAACGTCGTCACGCAGATCGCACAGCGCTACCAGCAGTTTGCGCCGCAGATGCAGGCGCAGGCGCAATCGGAGGCGGAGGCCTTTGAAGCGCGCTGGGGCGATGTGGACTGGCAGACGCTCGCGGACCAGCGTCCCGAGGACTACCACCGTTTCAGCGCCATGTATGACGCCGAGAAGAAGACGCTGGAGCAGAGGCAGGGGCAGGCAAAAGCCCTCGCAGCCGAAGCCGAGCGCGCTTCTCAACTCGCCCGCATGCGCTATCTCGAAGAGGAAAACGCAAAGCTGCAGCAGCTTTCGCCTCAACTCGCCGCAAACGCGGAGAGAAGGCAGGAGGTTGCCCAATTCCTTTTCGACAACGGGTTCGCGCCCGAAGTGCTTCAGGACATGTCGGCCACCGAACTCTGGCTCGTGCATCATGCGATGCGCTCCATCGAGGCGGACCGCAAAGTCCAGAAGGCTGTCGCCGCACCCCGTCCCGCAACCCCAGCGCCGAAGGCCGTGCCTGTGCGCGGCGCCGGCGCTCCCTTAAAAGGCCGCGACCTGCAGGGCCTCGAAACCCGGCTGACCAAATCCGGCAGTCTGGACGACGCTGTCGCCTTGTTGGTCGCGCGTAACGCCAAAAGGCGATAATCCATGACTGCACCAACAAATGCAGTCCTCACGACGACCCTTGTCGGTCAGCGTGAGGACCTGGAGGACGTGATCTATCGCGTCGCTCCGGAAGACACGACGTTCACGTCCAATATCGGCAAGGTCAGTGCAACCGCCCGCTTCCATGAATGGCTGACGGAAACGCTGGCTTCGCCGGACAACACCAACGCCCAGCTTGAAGGCGATGACTACACGGCCGGGGCCGTGAACAACCCGACCCGTGTCGGCAATTACTGCCAGATCACGGCCAAGGCGTTCACGATCTCCCGCACGACCGACATCGTCAACAAGGCCGGGCGCGACACGGAAACGGCGCGCCACAAGGCCATTCGCGGCCTTGAGCTTCGCCGGGACATCGAGGCCCGCTCCATCGGCAACCTCGCGTCCAACAACGAGGCGGGCGCCACGCCCCGCCGGTCCGCGGGCGCGCTGGCGTGGATCACCTCCAACGACAGCCGCGGCGCGTCCGGGGCGGACGGCGGTTTCTCCTCCGGCACGGTGTCTGCGGCCACCAACGGCACGCAGCGCCCGCTGACGGAATCTCTGGTGCGCACGGTCATCGCCAACCTGTTCAACTCGCGCGGCGGATCGACGGGCCGGGGCTACCAGGCCTACATGTCCATCGCGCAGAAGCAGGTCTGGTCGCAATTCACCGGTGTGGCCGCGATCCGCAAGGACGTGCCCGGGACCGGCATGGCGACCATCGTCGGCGCGGCGGACACCTATGTGTCCGACGCGGGCGTCATCTCGCTGATTCCGCACCCGTACTTCTCCGCACGGGATGCGCTGATCATCGATCCGGACATGTGGGCCATCGCCACGCTGGACGGGATGAAGACGAAGCAGCTCGGCGCCACCGGCGACGCCGAAAAGTGGCTGATGACCAAGGAATGGACGCTCGTCTGCCGCAACCAGGCGGCGTCGGCGGTCATTGCCGACCTCT
>DALYGT010000095.1:0-5999 GCA_031971375.1 Burkholderiales bacterium
GCGCGACATCGCTCGACGTTCACAATCGGTGCAGCCCGACCTCGCGGGAGAGGTCGCCACGATCATCGCGCCCCATGTCGGCGGCGACGTGTCTTAACGGGGAGCCACAACCGTGTCGCTGCAGATCCTGGTGGTCGACGATTCGAGTTCGATGCGAGCGGTGATCCGCATCGCATTGACCCGCGCCGGCTACGAAGTCATCGAAGCCGACGACGGCGACACCGCCTTGAAACTGCTCGACGGTCGCCGCATCGACCTCATCGTCAGCGACGTCAACATGCCGATCATGGACGGACTGACCTTCGTCGGCCATTTGCGGGAGGGCACCGCCTACCGCTTCACGCCGGTGGTGATGATCACCACAGAATCGTCCGAAGAGATTAGGATGGAAGGCAAAAGACGGGGTGTGAACGTCTGGATCATCAAACCGTTCAAGCCCGAACAGCTTCTGTCGGCGATCGCGTTGCTAACCTGCTCGAGGGTGTGAGATGCCACTTGAAACCGGTCCGGATCACGTCATCTGGAGCCTGCCGACGATCGTCAACATCTAGGGCGTCGCCGGCCTCAAGGCTGATCTCGGTGCCGCTCTCGCCGAACGTCGCGACATCTTGGTGAAGCTTGACGAGGTCGACGAGTTCGATGGCGCCGGCGTGCAATTGCTGCTCGCCGTCAAAACCTTCTCCGAGCGGCAGGCGTGCAACGTCCGCCTCTCCGGTTCCAAACCGGCCATTGCCACCGCCCTCGGCACCATGGGGCTCGGCAGTCTGATCGGGGAGGCCTGATGAGCATCGATCCAGCCTTCGCCGCGTTCGAGGAAGAATCGCGAGAGATGCTCTCCGAAATGGAGAGCAGCCTGCTGACCATCGAAAGCGGTGGCGCCGACACCGGCCTGATCAACGCGATCTTCCGTGCTGCCCACACCATCAAGGGCTCCGCCGGGATGTTCGGACTCGACGGCGTGGTCTCCTTCACCCACCACGTCGAAAGCGTCATGGACGACGCCCGCAAGGGCAAGCTGACTGTCACCTCCGACCTCGTCACGTTGATGTTGCGCTGTACCGACCACATGGCCTTTTTGGTCGCCGAGGGCATAGGAACCGAGACCCGCGGCGAAGAAGAAGCTGCTCGCGAAAAGGCGCTCCTTGAGGGTCTGATGGCCTTCGTCGGTGGTGACGAGGCCGTGGCACGCCGCGCGGCCGCCAAGACCGCGGCGGTTTCAGAAACCGCAGCGGATGCGCCGCAGGCAGCGGGGCACGCGACCGGAGACGCCGGTGGTGGCGGCCATGGCCCTGGCGAAGAGGGCGATGGCGGCGAACACGACGGCTGGCATGTACGTGTGCGCTTCGGCCCCAACGTCATGCGCGAGGGGATGGACCCACTTGCTTTCATCCGCTACCTCAGCACGCAGGGCACCATCAACTGGATCCGCAGCGAGTTGGTCGAGGTCGACTCAGCCGAGGCTTTCGATCCCGAGACCTGCTACATCGCCACCGAACTGGTGATCTCGGGTGGCGTCGATGAGGCATCCATCCGCGCCGTGTTCGACTTTATTGCCGATCAGTGCGAACTGACGATCGAGTCATGCTCCACCGCATGGCTCACCGAAGCGCGCCGTTTCCCCTCGGCCGCTGGCAAGCCCGCAGCAGCGGGAGCGACAGCCGCAAGCGATACACCCGAGCCGACGCCGGCCCCGCCGCCGGTCGATGCATCGGTGGAAGCCGCCGGACCCGCCGAAGCAGCTGGCGCAGCGGATGAGCCGAGCGAGCGCCGGGCCGTTGCCGAACGCCCGGGTGGCGAGGACCGCCGTGGCGGAGGTGCCCCGGCCGGTGCCAAGGCCGGCGATAACCGGTCGAGCGAATCGCGTTTCCTGCGCGTCGAAGCCGACAAGCTCGACCAGTTGATCAATCTCATCGGCGAACTGGTCATCGCCGGCGCCTACAGCTCGCTCATCGCCCAACGGCTGCGTGACGGCGAACTGCTGGAGGCCATCTCCACCGTGACCGGGCTCGTCGAATCGCTACGCGACACCGCGCTCAATCTGCGCATGGTGCAGATCGGTGCGACCTTCTCGCGTTTCCAACGCGTCGTCCGCGACCTCAGCGCAGAACTCGACAAGGATGTCGAACTGGTCATCAGTGGCGCCGAGACCGAACTCGACAAGTCGGTGGTCGAAAAGATCTCCGACCCGCTCACCCACCTCGTCCGCAACTCACTTGACCACGGCCTCGAGACGCGTGAGAAGCGAAGCGCCGCTGGCAAGTCGCCGGTCGGCAGACTCCAACTGCATGCTTATCACGAC
Source organism: Burkholderiales bacterium (assembly GCA_031971375.1). GTDB lineage: Bacteria > Pseudomonadota > Gammaproteobacteria > Burkholderiales > UBA3065 > UBA3065. The sequence goes on from DALYGT010000095.1 coordinate 2,300, forward strand.
TCCGGGAGCATCGTCATCGAGGTCGCCGACGATGGCGGTGGTCTCAACACGGAGAAGATCCGTGCCAAAGCGGTCGAGCGCGGCCTGATCAGCGCGAGCGCGTCCCTGACGACGCGTGAGATCAACAACCTCATCTTCGAACCGGGTTTCTCGACCGCCGATGCCGTCACCAATATCTCCGGCCGCGGCGTCGGCATGGACGTGGTCAAGCAGAACATCCTCAGCCTGCGCGGCAGCATCGACATCGAGAGCGAGCTCGGCGTCGGCACCATCACCCGCATCCGCCTGCCGCTGACGCTCGCGATCATCGATGGTTTCCTGGTGAATGTCGCGGGCGGTGCCTTCGTGATTCCGCTCAACATGATCGTGGAATGCCTCAAGCTGCGGCGCGAGGACATCGATACCGCGTCCGGGCGCAACTACGTCAACTTGCGTGGCAAGGTGCTGCCCTTCGTGCGCTTGCGCGATGTGTTCGAGAAAGAGGACGGGGTCGACCGCCGCGAGAACATTGTCGTGGTCAACTACGCGGGTCGCATGGCAGGTTTGGTGGTCGACGAGCTGGTCGGCGACTTCCAGACCGTGATCAAACCACTCGGCCCGCTGTTCAAGACGGTCCGCGGCATCTCCGGATCGACCATCCTCGGCAGCGGCGAGGTCGCGCTGATCCTTGATGTGCCCGCGCTGATCGACCTCGCCACTCGAATCGAACAGCACGAGTCCAACCGCATCGAGAGGACGACGCTGTGAACAAGAAGGCGGAAGCCCACGAACTCCGGGCCGCGCAAGGCCAATACCTGACGTTCAGCCTGAACGACGAGACCTTCGGTCTCAACATCCTGTGCGTCAAGGAGATCGTCGAGTACAAGCAGCTCACCAGCGTCCCGCAGATGCCGCGTTTCATCGAGGGCGTCATCAACCTGCGCGGACATGTCGTGCCGGTCATCAACCTCGCGCTGCGCCTTGGCAAGACCCCGTTGCCACCGCAGAAGCGCACCTGCGTGGTGATCGTCGAGATCGGCCACGAAGGCAACACTGCCGATATCGGGGTCGTGGTCGACAGCGTGAGCGAAGTGCTCGATGTCTCGGCCGCGGACATCGAAGCGGCACCAGGATTCGGAACCTGCATGCGCCCGGAATTCATCGCCGGCATGGCCCGCCTTGGCAGCGCCTTTATCATCCTGGTCGATGTCGAAAAGGTGCTCTCGATCACCGAAATGGCAGCCCTCGCCATGACCGCCGGGGCGCTCAACGGCTACGTCGATGGGAGTGTCGACTGACCCCCCAGTCTGCCGCGAGCAGTGACCTCTCGGACAAGGATTTCCTCGCCTTCCAACGCATGATCAGCGAGATGGCTGGCATCCATCTGGGCGACAGCCGTCGGTCACTGGTCGTCGCCAGGCTCAGCAAACGGGTCCGTGAACTGGGATTGCCTGGTTACAGCGCTTACAGAGCGATGCTCGAGTCTGGGGAGAACCTCGCCGAGCGGCAGCAGTTCATCGATCTGCTTACGACCAACGAGACCTACTTCTTCCGCGAGCCGCCCCACTTCGACCTGCTGCGCGAACGCATCGCGCCTGACTTCTTGCAGCGCCGAGAACCCCTGCGGGTCTGGAGCGCCGCCTGCTCGACCGGCGAAGAGGCCTACAGCATCGCCATGGTGCTTGCCGAACGGCTCGGCAACACAGTGGACTGGGAGGTCTTCGGGACCGATATCAACCATGCCGTGATCGAGACAGCGCGAGCCGGACACTACCGGATGGACCGGCTCGACATGATGCCGGGCGAGTACCTGCGCAACTACTGTTTGCGCGGCACCGGCCGCTACAACGGCACCCTCCTTGTCGAACGCGCTTTGCGCCGACGCGTGTCTTTCGAACGCATGAATCTTGCAGCTCCGATACCCGATATCGGCAAGTTCGACGTCATCTTCCTGCGCAACATGCTGATCTACTTCCGCCCGGAGAAGAAACGCGAGATCGTCCGGCGGGTCTGCCGTAACCTCAACCCGGAGGGCTGGCTCGTCATCGGCCACTCCGAGAGCTTGCGGGACATGAATGACGACATGATGGTCGTCATGCCTTCGGTGTACCGCTGGATGCCATGAGAAAGATCCGGGTCTTCATCGTCGACGACTCGGCCGTGGTCCGCGAAACGGTCAGCAGGATCCTCAGTGCCGACGCCTCCATACAGGTGATCGGCACGGCAAGCGACCCGATCTTCGCCATCGACAAGATGATGCGCGACTGGCCGGACGTCATCGTGCTCGACATCGAGATGCCGCGCATGGACGGCCTGACCTTCCTGCGCAAGATCATGACAGAGCGTCCGACTCCGGTCGTCATCTGCTCGACGCTCTCGCAGAAAGGTGCGGATGAGACCTTCGAAGCGCTCGCGCTCGGCGCCGTGGCTTGCGTCGGCAAGCCCAAGGACATCCGCAACCATTTTGTCGAGGACGCCGCCGGAGACCTGCTCACCCAGGTCAAGGCCGCAGCCCTGGTGCGCCTGCGCGCACGACCACGTGCCGCTGCGCCCCCCCCCGCGCAACAGCCCCGTCCAGACGCACCCTCACCGTCTGGGGGGGCGACGCGCCCTGCCGAACGGCCGCTCACGCCGGCACCGGTGGTCAGCAAGCAGGTCGGCGCCGGCTCACGAATGGTCGTCGCCATCGGCGCCTCGACGGGTGGCACCGAGGCGCTCGAATATGTGTTGCGGCAGCTGCCGCCGACAGTCCCCGGCATCGTCATCGTCCAGCACATGCCGGAGCACTTCACCGCTGCCTTTGCCAAGCGGCTCGATCGCGTCTGCCAGATCGAGGTGCAGGAGGCGGTCAGCGGCATGGACATCGTCACCGGGCGGGCGATCATCGCCCAAGGTGGCCGACAACTCGCGGTGCGTCGGGGTGCCTCGCGCTTCTATGTCGACGTGCTCGACGGGCCTTATGTGAACCGCCATCGGCCATCGGTCGACTTCATGTTCCGATCGGTCGCCACCAGCGCCGGGGCCAATTCGTTCGGTGTCATCATGACCGGCATGGGCAACGATGGCGCGGCCGGGCTGCTGCGGATCCGCGAGGCCGGCGGGCACACCATCGGACAGAACGAAGAGAGCTGCGTGGTCTACGGGATGCCCAAGGAGGCGATGAAGATGGGGGGCGTCGAGCGCGAAGTCGATCTCGACGATATTCCTTCCGAAATCTCAGCGCTTTGAGTTAGATTCAGGTTATGACGTGATAGCGTTAGGTCTATGGCGCGGTCTGACTTGATACCGCACGGAGAAACCTGTGAGTGTTGGCCTTTCCCTGAGCAAAGCGACGGGCGATAACGCTGCAGAAGGCGGCGGGAGCCTAGAAGCTTCGGCACAGGTTCATCAATACCTCACCTTCACGCTCGGCTTCGACCGTTTTGGCGTACCGATCCTGTCAGTCCTTGAGATCATCGAATACGAGGCCCCTGCACCGGTGCCCGGCTTGCCGTCGCTCTTCAGCGGGATCATCAACCTGCGCGAGGCAGCGGTTCCAGTCATTGAGCTGGCAACCTGCCTCAACCGCTCAGCCGAGATCATCAGCAAGCGCACCTGCATACTGATCGTCGAGACAGCGAGCCACGCGAAGCATCGCCGCGTCGGCTTCATCGTCGATTCGGTCAGCGAAGTCATGGACATCGACCCGAAGTCGATCGACGCGCCCCCGGTGGTCGGGTCC
>DALYGT010000096.1:0-1147 GCA_031971375.1 Burkholderiales bacterium
CGATGTGCGCCGCGCGCGCCGCTTCTTCGACGCGGTCTTGGCTCGCGCCCGGCGCGCCGTAGGCGATGTTGTAGCCGATGGTGTCGTTGAACAGCACGGTGTCCCGCGGCACCACGCCGATGCTGGCGCGCAGGCTCTGCTGGGTCACCGCCCGGATGTCCTGACCGTCGATGCGGATGCTGCCCTCGCCGACATCGTAGAAGCGGAACAGGAGCCTCGACAGGGTGGTCTTGCCCGAGCCCGACGGCCCGACCACCGCGACCTTCTGACCCGGTTCGATGACAAAGCTCACGCCATGCAGCACCGGGCGGCGCGGGTCGTAGGCAAAGCCGACGCCATCGAACTCGATGCGGCCACCGGTCACGTGGATCGGGCGTGCGTCAGAGGCGTCGGCGACATCCGGGTGCTGCCGCAGCAGGTCGAACATGCGCTCCATGTCAGCCAGCGCGTTCTTGATCTCGCGGTAGACAAAACCCAAGAAGTTGAGCGGCAGATAGAGTTGCAGCAGGAAGGCGTTGACCAGCACCAGATCACCGAGGCTGAGCCTGCCAGTCACCACGCCATCGGCCGCAAGCAGCATGAGCCCGGTCACACCCGCACCGATGATGAAGGCCTGCCCCGCATTGAGCGCAGCGAGCGAGGTCTGGTTGCGCACCGCGGCGGTCTCCCACCGGGTCAGGCTCTCGTCGTAGCGACGCGCCTCCCAGTCCTCGTTGCCAAAGGTCTTGACCGTCTCGAAGTTGAGCAGGGAGTCGATGGCGCGGGTGTTGGCGCTCGAATCCATGTCGTTCATGGTGCGGCGGAACACCATGCGCCACTCGGTGATGAGCAGGGTGAAGGTGACGTACACGGCGAGTGTGGCCACCGTGACCGCGCCGAAGCGCCAGTCGTAGTTCCAGAACAGATAGCCCGCCACGAGGCCGATCTCGACCAGCGTCGGCAGGATGTTGAACACCATGAATTGCAAGAGGAACGAGATGCCGCGGGTGCCGCGCTCGATGTCGCGCGAGACGCCGCCGGTCTGCCGCTCGAGGTGGAACTTGAGCGAAAGTCCGTGCAGGTGGCGGAACACGCGCAGCGCCACCCGGCGGATGGCGCGCTGGGTGACCTTGGCGAACACCGCGTCGCGGATCTCGCCGAACAGCGT
>DALYGT010000096.1:1247-5998 GCA_031971375.1 Burkholderiales bacterium
ACCACCGGCACGCCGACGTTGGCGACCTTGGCGGCGATGAGCAGGACCACTGCAAGCGCGACCCGGCCCTTGAACTCGCCGAGGTAGGGCAGCAGGTTGCGAATGGTGTTTACATCGCCTGGGCGGGTGTGGAGTGCAACGGGGGAGCCGAGGGAGCGCATGGCGCCATTGTCGGCCAAGCGAGCCCTGCGTGCCGGATCAGGTGCATGTTGCCCGTTGCTGCTCCCAACCCATCGCCGGGAACCGGCCGCCAGAACGACCACTCTGGGCTAAACTCCGCGTCCGCTCTCGAAACTGATTCGGTTCGGGCGCGAACCGCCTCTGGGGGACAGTCCCGGGCCGTTCTGCCCCGGCACCCGCCCATGACCACTCGCCCGACCTTCCTCGAACGCCTCTCGCAACGTGTGCTGCTGTGCGACGGCGGCACCGGTACGCTGATCCAGGCCGAGGACTGGGACGTCGAGAAGGACTTCATGGGGCTGGAGAACTGCTCCGAGATCCTCGTCGCCACCCGGCCCGACTTCGTCGAGAAGGTGCACCGGGCGTATTTCGAGGCCGGTGCGGATTGCGTCGAGACCAACACCTTCGGCGCCAACAAGGTGGTCTTCGCCGAGTTCGACCTGGTCGAGCGCACCTACGAGCTCAATCGCGATGCGGCGGCCATCGCACGCCGTCTGGCCGACGAGTACAGCACGCCCGAGTGGCCGCGCTATGTGCTCGGCTCGGTCGGGCCGGGTACCAAACTCGCCAGCCTCGGCCACACCACCTACGACATCCTCGAAGACAGCTACGTCGAGCAGGCGCGTGGCCTGATCGACGGCGGCATCGACTGCTTCCTGTGCGAGACCAACCAGGACCTGCTGACCATCAAAGCCGCCATCAACGGCTGCAAGATCGCGCGCCGCGAGAAGGGCCGCGAAGATATCCCGATCTTTGTCCAAGTGACCATCGAGACCACCGGCACCATGCTGGTCGGCTCCGACATCGGCTGCGCCACCACGGTGCTGGATGCCATGGACATCGACGGCATCGGCCTGAACTGCGCCACCGGCCCGGCGGAGATGGCCGAGCACGTCAAGTATCTGGGCGAGAAGTGGCGCAAGTTCATCTCGGTGATGCCCAACGCCGGGCTGCCGATGCTGGTGGATGGCAAGACCGAGTACCCGCTGCTGCCCTACGAGCTCGCCGAGTGGCAGGGTCGCTTTGTGGAGGAGGACGGCATCCACCTCATCGGCGGCTGCTGCGGCACCACGCCGGAGCACATCCGCGAGCTGCGCGCCATGCTCGATGCCCGCCCGGACCCGGCACCGGTGCACCGCGACCCGCAGTGGGAGCCCTCGGTCGCCAGCCTCTACACCAGCGTGCCACTGCGTCAGGAGCGCGCGATCTTTGCCATCGGCGAGCGCAGCAACGCCAACGGCAGCAAGAAGTTCCGCGAGCTGCTCGCCGCCGAGGACTGGGACGGCATCACCGCGATGGGCCGTGACCAGGTGCGCGAGGGCAGCCATGCACTCGACGTCTGCACTGCCTATGTCGGCCGCCCGGAGGTGAGCGACATGAGCGAGGTGGTGTCGCGCTACCGCGGCCAGGTCACCGTGCCGATGGTCATCGACTCGACCGAGTATCCGGTACTCGAGGCCGCGCTCAAGCTGATCGGCGGAAAGGCCATCATCAACTCGATCAACTTCGAGGACGGCGAGGAGAAGGCCGCCAAGGTGCTGCAGCTGGCCAAGAAGTTTGGCGCCGCGGTGATCGCGCTCACCATCGACGAGGACGGCATGGCCAAGAGCGTCGACAAGAAGCTCGAGGTCGCGCACCGCCTCTACGACTTCGCGGTCAACCAGCACGGCCTGCCCGCCGAGGATCTGCTGTTCGACCCGCTGACCTTCACCATCTGCACCGGCGTGGAGGACGATCGCGAGCATGGCATCGCCACCCTGCAGGCGATCGAGCGCATCCGCGCCGAGCTGCCGGAGTGCCAGATCATGCTCGGCCTCTCCAACATCAGCTTTGGTCTGAACCCGGCGGCGCGCCACGTGCTCAATTCGGTCTTCCTGGCCCACGCCGAGAAGGCCGGCATGACCGCCGCGATCATCCACGTCGCCAAGATCATGCCGCTGCACAAGATCGCCGAGGACGAGCGCATCGCCGCAGAGAACCTGATCTTCAACCGTTGGGACGCCGGCGATCCGTTGCTGACCTTCGTCGACAAGTTCAAGGATCGCACCACCGCCGCGGTGGTCAAGTCGCGCCCTGACACCATCGAAGAGGTGCTCAAGCTGCGCATCATCGACGGCGACAAGCAGGGCCTCAGTGACGACCTGGCCGAGGCGATGAAGACCTATGCGCCGCTGGCGATCATCAACGACCTGCTGCTCGACGGCATGAAGGTAGTGGGTGAGCTGTTCGGCGCCGGCGAGATGCAGTTGCCCTTCGTGCTGCAGAGCGCCGAGACGATGAAGGCCGCGGTGGCCTACCTCGAGCCCTTCATGGAGCGGATCGAGGGCCAGGAGAAGGGCATCCTGGTGCTCGCGACGGTCAAGGGCGACGTGCACGACATCGGCAAGAACCTGGTCGACATCATCCTCACCAACAACGGCTACAAGGTCATCAACCTCGGCATCAAGCAGCCGCTGCTCAACATGCTCGAGGCCGCGAAGCAACACAACGCCGACGCCATCGGCATGAGCGGGCTACTGGTCAAGAGCACGGTGATCATGAAGGAGAACCTCGAGGAGATGGCGCGCGAGGGCTACGACATCCCGGTCATCCTCGGTGGCGCGGCGCTGACGCGGAGGTTCGTCGAGCAGGACTGCAGCCAGGCCTACACCACCGCACCCGACCGTGTGTTCTATGCCAAGGATGCGTTTGCTGGCCTGCGACTGATGGACCAGATCGTCGCCGCGCGGGCGACCGCTCATTGACAGTGTGGCAGCGGCGGGCGGCCGGGAACCAATTGCCGCGCCACGCTTCTGACTCTCGCCCGAGCGACGCCCCCGACGGCTCGCCGCGTCTTTCTGGAGGAACCATGAACAAGACCCTGACCCTCGTCGCGCTGGCAACCCTGCCGGCCTTCGCCCACGCCGCCCCGGCCGATTTCCCCACCATCGACCGTTTCATGTTCGTCAACGAATGCATGCAGAACAACGGCGGCTCGCTGGACAACATGTACAAGTGTTCTTGCGTGATGGACAAGCTCGCCGAAAAGCTGACCTATCAGCAGTTCCAGGACGGCGAAGTGGCCACCCACGGCGCCAAGACCATGGGCGAACGTGCGGCGCTGTTCCGCGATCCGGAGAACATCCGCGGCGACGCCAAGTTGCTCGCCACCGTGGTCGACGATGCCGCCAAGACTTGCGGGATGGCGGTCAAGAAGTAAGCACTGCCAACAGCCGGCGAGCGGGTCAGGGCAGCAGCAGCGCCAGCGCCTCGTTGAGGTGCCGGCGGCCCAGCACAGTCGGCGCGATACGCCCGCCTGACACCGACACCAACCCTTTCCGGGCGGGCTCACGCAGTCGCTCAAGCAACTCAGCCACCGGCCGGCCCGCATGGGCGGCGTATAGCGCGGCATCGACGCCGCCGGTCAGACGAAGTGCGTTCATGGCGAACTCAAAGGGCAGTTCGGTCACCGCGACAGTGTGCTCGTCCTCGGTGGCCGCGCCCCCGACCGCGCGCTCGACATAGGTGCGCGGGTGCTTGTACCGGGCCATGCGGAGGATACGGTCCGCGAACGAGAGTTTGCCGTGAGCGCCCGCCCCGATACCCAGATAGTCGCCAAAGGTCCAGTAATTGAGGTTGTGCTGGCAACGTTCGCCGCGTCGCGCATGTGCCGAGGTCTCGTAGTGCTCAAAGCCAGCCTCAGCCAACGTAGCCTCGACCGCTTCGGCAGTCGCGGCGGCGGTATCGTCGTCAGGCAGCCCCTCCGGTGGCCGTGCCGCAAAGGCCGTGTTCGGTTCGAGGGTGAGCTGGTAGGCCGAGATGTGGCCGGCACCGAGGTCGAGCGCGGTTCGGACATCCGCCACCGCCTGCACCGGCGTCTGCTCTGGCAGCGCGTGCATCAGGTCGACGTTGACCCGCGGTACGTGGCGCAGCGCGGTCTCCACCGCGCGACGGGCGTCAGCGGCACCGTGGATGCGGCCGAGTCGGGCGAGCATGGCGTCGTCGAAGCTCTGTACGCCGACCGAGATACGGTTGACGCCGGCCGCGGCGTAGCCGGCAAAGCGCGCCTCGTCGACGGTGCCGGGGTTGGCCTCGAGCGTGACCTCGAGCCCCGGTTGCAGCGGCAGTAGCGCGCGTAGCGCGGCCATCAGGCGCTCGAACGCCACCACCGGGATCAGCGACGGCGTCCCACCCCCAAAGAACACGCTGACCACTGGCCGCCCCCAGATCAGGGGGAGAGCCGCTTGGAGGTCGGCGATCAGCGCATCGACGTAGGCTTCGAAGTCGGGCTCGCCGCGCGCCTCGTGCGAGTTGAAGTCACAGTAGGGGCACTTGCGCAAGCACCACGGCAGGTGCACGTAGAGCGAGAGTGGCGGCAGCGCGGTGAAGCGGATGGTGCCGTCGTCGGGCGCGGCCTGGAGACCGCGCGGTGCGTCACTGCCGCCGGCCGACGCGCTGGCGACAGGAATCGCGATCGGGATGCTGCGACCGGACGTCACCAGACTTCGGGTAACCGCGCCAGTAGCGCGCGCAGCGCCTGCCCGCGATGGCTGAGCGTCTGCTTGGTCTCGAGGTCGAGTTCGGCGCTGGTG
>DALYGT010000097.1:0-5983 GCA_031971375.1 Burkholderiales bacterium
TCGCAGCCCGGCCCCGACGAGCGCGCCGAGGCGATCTTCGCGGCCCATCTCCCGGACCATACCGGCAAGGACCATGACCTCGCGCGTTATCGCGGCAAGGTGCTGGTGGTCAACTTCTGGGCCACGTGGTGTGCGCCTTGCGTTGAGGAGATGCCGGGTTTCATCCGCTTGCAAGACAAATACCGGGACCGCAATGTGGTGTTCGTCGGTGTGGCGCTTGACGACCCGGACTCGGTGGGCCCATTCATGCAGAAGATGGGCGTGAGCTACCCGGTGCTGACGGCGGAGGCGGCGGGCTACGAACTGCTCAAGGCGGCTGGCGACAGCAAGGGTGTGATGCCCTACACCTTGCTCATCGACCGCAGTGGTGCAGTCGCGCAGACCCGATCGGGGATCTTCAGGGAAAGCGAACTCGATCAAGCACTTGCGTCACTCATGTGATGCTTATATCGGCTAAATAGCCGGTATCTTCGTCCAATTTCCGCGAAAACTCTGGACAAGACGGGGTCTCGGGTGCACACTCGCGCCCATGTCCGACGCCGTTAAACACGCTCCGGCGCGCCGCGTCCTCATTCTTCACGGCCCCAACCTCAACCTTCTCGGCAGCCGCGAGCCGGAGGTCTACGGCGCCAAGACGCTTGCCGACATTGATGGCGCATTGGTCGCTCTCGCCGAGACGTTGGGTGTCACGGCTACGACCTTCCAGAGCAACCACGAGGGCGAGTTGGTCGACCGCATTCAGGCCGCCAGGCATGACGGAACCGGCTTCATCGTCATAAACCCGGCCGCTTTCACGCATACCAGCGTGGCGATCCGGGATGCATTGGCGGCCGTGGCGATCCCCTTCATCGAGGTGCACCTTTCCAACGTTCGCGCGCGTGAGGCGTTCCGGCACCACTCCCACCTCTCCGACCTCGCCGTTGGTGTGATCTGCGGGCTTGGCGCCCAGGGCTACTTGCTGGCCCTGCGTGCCGCTGCGGAAGCGCTCGCTGCCGGGGCCCGTTGACCGATCCACTGGAGGACACATGGATCTGCGAAAGCTCAAGACCCTTATCGACCTGGTGCAGGATTCCGGCATTGCCGAACTCGAGATCAAGGAGGGCGAAGAGACCGTCCGCATCATCCGCGTCCAGCAGGGTGCCGGCGGTGCATCCGCGATGGCCGCTCCGGCGGTGCAGACGGTTGCGGTGCCGCATGCTGCGCCTGTTGCCGTGGTTCCTGCATCGCCGGCAGCCGCGCCCGCAGCGGCAGAGCCCGCTGCCGTCCCGGCTGGCCATCCAGTCAAGTCGCCGATGGTCGGCACCTTCTACCGTTCGGCTTCTCCGGGCGGTACGCCGTTCGTCGAGATCGGTCAGACGGTCAAGGAAGGCGATCCGCTTTGCATCATCGAGGCGATGAAGCTGCTCAACGAGATCGACGCCGACCGTTCCGGCGTGATCAAGGCCATCCTGGTCGACAACGGTGACCCGGTGGAATTCGGCGAGCCGCTGTTCATCATCGAATAAGCCGTGGCGATGTTTGAGAAGATCCTTATCGCCAACCGTGGCGAGATCGCGCTGCGCATCCAGCGCGCCTGTCGCGAGATGGGCATCAAGACCGTGGTCGTCCACTCCGAGGCCGACCGCGAGGCCAAGTACGTCAAGCTCGCCGACGAATCGGTATGCATCGGCCCGCCCCAGCCCGGCCTGAGCTATCTGAACATCCCGGCCATCATCAGCGCTGCTGAGGTGACTGACGCCGAGGCGATCCACCCCGGCTACGGCTTCCTCTCCGAGAATGCCGACTTCGCTGAGCGCGTCGAGCAGTCGGGTTTTGTCTTCATCGGGCCGCGGCCCGACACCATCCGCATGATGGGCGACAAGGTGCAAGCCAAGGCCGCCATGAAACGCGCCGGCGTGCCCTGTGTGCCTGGAGTCGATGGCGCCCTCGGCGACGACCCGGCAAGCATCGTCAAGGCGGCTCGCAGCATCGGTTACCCGGTCATCATCAAGGCGGCTGGCGGTGGTGGCGGGCGCGGGATGCGTGTGGTGCATACCGAGGCAGCCCTGTTGCATGCTGTACAGACGACCCGTGCCGAGGCGCAGGCGGCGTTCAACAACCCCATGGTCTACATGGAGAAGTTCCTCGAGCAGCCGCGTCACATCGAGATCCAGGTCCTGGCCGACGGCTTCAACAACGCGGTCTACCTCGGCGACCGCGACTGCTCGCTGCAACGCCGTCACCAGAAGATCATCGAGGAAGCACCGGCACCCGGGCTCACACCCCGCCAGCGGGCAAAGATCGGCACGGTGTGCGCCGATGCCTGCCGCAAGATCGGTTACCGCGGCGCCGGCACCTTCGAGTTCCTGTTCGAGCGGGGCGAGTTCTACTTCATCGAGATGAACACGCGGGTCCAGGTCGAGCATCCGGTCACCGAACTGGTCACCGGTCTCGACATCATTCAGCAGCAGATCCGTGTCGCGGCCGGGCAAAAGCTGGGCTTCACGCAACGCGACATCGCTTCGCGTGGCCACGCCATGGAATGCCGCATCAATGCCGAGGACCCGTTCACCTTCATCCCCTCGCCGGGCAAGGTGACGCGCTGGCACACGCCGGGTGGGCCGGGTATCCGCGTCGATTCGCACGTCTACGCGGACTACACCGTACCGCCCTATTACGACTCGATGATCGGCAAGATCATCGCCTACGGTGACACCCGCGAGCAGGCCATGGCGCGCCTGAGCATCGCGCTCTCGGAGATGGCGGTCGACGGCATCAAGACCAACATCCCCTTGCACCTCGAGATGCTCGAAGACGCCGGGTTCCAGCGCGGCGGTGTGAGCATCCACTATCTCGAAGAAAAGCTCGGGAGCAGGAGCAAGGCGGTTTGAGCGAGGCCGGCGCTGCCTACAGGCAACTGGTCTTCACCACCTCAGCCGATCTTGCCGAGACCGTTTCCGACGCGCTGATGGAACTCGGCGCGGTGTCGGTCGACGCCACCGACGCCCTCGCCGGGACGCCGGACGAGGAGCCGCAATATGGCGAGCCGGGAATGGCGCCCAAAGCCTGGACCGTCAGCTTGATCAAGGCGCTCTTCCCACCCGATATCGAGCCGTTGGCTGCGCTGCGCGACGCTTGTGACGCGCTCGAGGCGGCTCTGCCGGAAGCGACGGTCGAGCCGGTCCCGGAGCAGGACTGGGTGCGCCTGACGCAGTCGCAGTTCAGCCCCATCCATGTCAGCCCGCGGCTGTGGATCGTGCCCTCATGGTGCGAGCCGCCGACCGATGGCGCCGAGATGCTGGTGCTCGACCCGGGACTTGCCTTTGGCACCGGCAGCCATCCGACCACGCGCTTGTGTCTGCAGTGGATCGACGCTCATCTGCGTCCGGGCGCAAGCGTGCTGGACTACGGCTGCGGCTCGGGCATCCTCGCGCTCGCCGCCCAACGCTTCGGTGCCGGGGGCGTATTGGGCATCGACATCGACGAGCAGGCGGTGGCGAGCAGCCGCTTCAACGCCGAGACCAACCGCTGTGTCGGGCCCCACACCGTGCCGGTGCGTTTTGGCTTGCCAGGGGATGACCCTGGGGGCCTGCACGATCTGGTGGTCGCCAACATCCTCAGCAACCCGCTCATGCTGATGGCGCCGATGCTTTGTGCCCGCGTCGCGCCAGGTGGCGACCTGGTGCTGTCGGGCGTGCTCGAGCGGCAGGCTGACGAGGTCATCGCCGCTTATGCGCCTTGGATCGCCTTAACCGTCTGGCGTGCCGACGAGGGCTGGGTCTGCCTTCACGGGCGCGCGGCCTGATCCGCCATCACCTGACTCGATCGGCCGGTATTGCAGCGCTTCGGCCAGGCGTTCCGCAGCGATGTGGTCGGCGCCGGCGAGGTCGGCGATGGTGCGTGCGACGCGGATGACCCGGTGTGTGGCGCGGGCCGACAGACGGTCGCCCGCCATCGCACGGCCGATGAGTGCGCGCGCGGCAGGCTCAAGGGGTGCGTGGGTCTCGAGCGCGGCACCTTGCAACAGGGCGTTCGGCAAGCCTTGCCGGGCCGTTTGCCGGTCTGCGGCCGTTCTCACGCGCGCTGCAACTTTTGCGCTCGGCTCACCGGCCGGTATACCCAACAACTCGGCTTCGCGTGGCACACCCACCGTCACGTGCAGATCGATACGGTCGAGCAGCGGACCGGACAGCCGCCCGCGGTAGCGCGCGATCTGGTCTGGCGTGCAGCGGCAAGCGCGTGAGGGGTGCCCAAGGTTGCCGCACGGGCAGGGGTTCATTGCCGCGACCAGCTGGAACCGCGCCGGGAAGACCGCCTGCCGCGCCGCCCGCGAGATGCGCGCCTCGCCCGTTTCGAGCGGCTCGCGCAGTGTCTCGAGCACGTGCCGTGCAAACTCCGGCAACTCATCGAGGAACAGCACACCGTGATGCGCCAGAGAGACCTCGCCCGGGCGTGGCTCGCTCCCGCCGCCGATGAGCGCGACGGCGGAGACCGTATGGTGCGGTGCGCGGAACGGTCGCTGACCCCACCTCGCGGGGTCGAAGCCGGCACTGCCGAGCGACTGGATGGTCGCTGTCGCGGTCGCCTCGGCCTCGCTCATGGGCGGAAGCAGGCCGGGTAAACGCTGTGCAAGCATGCTCTTGCCCGTCCCCGGCGGCCCCTGCATCAGTAGCGAGTGTCCGCCCGCAGCGGCGATCTCGAGGACACGTCGCGCGTGCTGCTGGCCACGCACATCGCTCAGGCATGGGCTGGCGGGTGCTCGTGGCGCGGCGTCGGTCACTGCAAGTCGGTCGAGCTGCGGACCGCCGATCAGGTGTTGCACCACCTCGGTGAGATGATTGGCAGCGCGCACCTCGGCATCGCGTGCGCGGCTCGCCTCGACAGCGCTGGCACGCGGTAGAACGAGGGCGCGGCCGGCCTCGCGCGCTGCGAGGGCCATGGCCAGCCCGCCACGCACCGGCCGCAACTCTCCTGTCAGCGCCAGTTCGCCGGCGAGTTCGAGACCGGCCAGCGCTTCGACCGGCAATTGCCCGCTGGCGGCGAGGACGCCGATGGCGATCGGCAGGTCGAAACGGCCACCGGATTTGGGCAGGTCGGCCGGCGCCAGGTTGACGGTGATGCGCCGCGCCGGGAATTCGAAGCCGCAGGCCTGCAGTGCCGAGCGGACGCGTTCACGAGACTCGCGTACCTCGGTGTCGGCCAAGCCGACGAGGCTGAAGCCGGGCAGGCCGTTGGCGATATGGACCTCGACGGCGACCTCGACCGCTTCGATGCCAAGCAGCGCCCGGCTGCGGACGACGGCGATCGCCATACGGCGCTCAGCGCTCGCCGGCCTCGAGCGCAGCCACCCGCGCTTCGAGCGCGCGCACCTGCTCGAGCGCGCGGTCGAGCAGCCGGCGCTGGGTATCGAACTCCTCGCGCGGCACCAGATCGAGGTGCTGGATGGCGGAATCGAGCAGGGCGCGGACATTGCGCTCGAGGTCCTTGCCCGGCTGGCTGGCGGCGAGCGCGGAGATGCGCGCGCTGGCCTGTTCGATGAATTGCTGCAGGGTGTTCACGTGCGTGGCGTTCATGGTCGCAAAGGTCTGGCTCTAGGGTCGGGCCAGTGTAGCAACGCGGCCCCCGGCGGTCTTCGGGCAGATGACGGATACCGACTCTGGGTATCGGCTGCGTCTGATCGAGCGCAAACGGTGCGCACCGCGATGGTGCAAGACCTCTTCCAGATGCTCGGGTCAAGCGCAGGCGAGTGCGTCAAAAGGCTCGCAAGATCGAAAAACAGGGCCTTCAAGAGCTGGCACGCAACGTGCTTGAGGTACACCGCGGTATCCATTTCGCGTTTCCAGACAAAGGAAAAAATCATGAGACATGCCCTTCCCACTTGCGCTGTTCTGGCCCTGCTGGCGTCTGCGCCGGCAATGGCCGAAGAGGCTGCGGCGCCGGCAGCCGAGACTCCCGAGCACACCTTTACCGCCAACGTCGGCTTGTTCAGCCAGTACATCTTCCG